>NZ_JBELMH010000039.1:24651-31212 GCF_042096055.1 Citreimonas sp.
CGCCCAGGAAGTCGCCGAAGCGCGGGCGCAGCACGGTCAGGTAATCCTCGTCGCCCAGCGCGTCGATCGCGCGGGCCTGGGCGTCTGCCTCGGTCCAGACGATCGACGACCGTTTGCCCGGCAGCGGCAGGATCGCCAGGGGCCCCGAGGGCAGGAACAGCTGGTGCGCGATGCCGCCATGCGGCTTATCGTGTGCGATGGCGCAGACCAATGCGCGCTGGCGGTAGGTCCAGCCGGTGCGCCGGATGCCGGCGCGCGTCGCCGTGCCGCTTTGCCGTCCGTCCGCGCCGATCAGCAGCCGCCCGGACAGGCGCCGGCCGTCCTGCAGCGTCACCTGCACGCCGCGCGCGTCGGTCTCCTGCGCGGTGACGCGGGCCTCGGACAGCGGCGTGATGCGCGCATCCGCGTCCATCGCGTCCAGCGTGGCGCGGCGCAGGAAACGGTCTTCCAGCATGTGGCCCATCGGGCCTTCCTCGATTTCGGCGCTCTGGAAATCGAGGCCGAGGAACACCGACGCGTCGCCCACCCGGCCGTCGCTGACGCGGATGCCGTGCATCGGCTGCGCCTCGGGTCCAAGCGTGTCCCACAGCCCCAGCGCCTGCAGCATCCGGACCGAACCCAGCGCCAGCGCGTAGGACCGCCCGTCGAAACCCGGCGTCGCGCGCGTGTCGCGCGGCAGCGCGTCGATCACGGTGCTGGTCAGCCCGGCGCGCGCCGCGGCCAGCGCCAGGGTCGCGCCGTTCAACCCGCCGCCGGTGATGAGAAGATCGCTGTCCATGCCCCGACATATGGGCGCCGGGGCGGGATTGTCCATCCGCCATCCCGCCGCTACCGTGCCCCGAAAACCGGAGGGGCCGATGACCGACTGGACGAAATGCAGCGCCGCGACGCTGGGCCGTGGCATCGCGTCGGGCGAGATCGACCCGGTGGATCTGACCGGCCATTTCCTCGACGCGATCGCAGCCAGCCTGGTCGCCGACCGCATCTATGCCCGCACCACGCCCGGCCGCGCCATGGCCGAAGCCCGCGCCGCACGCGTCCGCGCGCAGGAGGGCCGCCGGTTGTCGCCGCTCGACGGCGTGCCGATCAGCTGGAAGGACAACGTCGACACCGCCGGCATCGCGACCGAGGCGGGCTCGGCCATGCTGAAGGACCGCGTGCCCGAGGCCGACGCGCCGGTGCTGCGCACCGCCACCGCGCTGGGCACCGTCTGCCTGGGCAAGACGCACCTGTCGGAGCTGGCCTTTTCCGGGCTTGGGCTGAACCCCGTCACCGCCACGCCGCCCAACGTCAACGACGGCGGCGCGGTGCCGGGCGGCTCGTCCTCGGGGGCCGCGACGTCGGTGGCGTTCGGTCTGGCCGCCGCCGCCGTGGGCACCGACACCGGCGGCTCGGTCCGCATCCCCGCGGCGTGGAACGACCTCGTGGGCCTCAAGACGACGCACGGGCGCATCAGCCTCGACGGCATCGTGCCGCTGGCGGCGTGGTTCGACACCGTGGGCCCGCTGACCCGCGACGTCGAGGATGCCGCGCTGATGCTGGGCGTGCTGGAAGGGCGCGCCGCGCCGGACCTGTCCGCGCCGGGCTCGCTCGAGGGCCGCCGCTTCGCCGTGCTGCGCACCATCGTGACCGACGACCTGCGCGACGAACCCGCGAAGGCACACGAGGACGCGCTGAAGCGGCTCGAGGCCGCCGGCGCCACGCTGGTCGACTTCGACGCGCCCGAGATCGAGGGGCCGATGGGCGATTCGGCGGTTCTCTATACCACCGAGGCCTGGGCGCACTGGCGCCACCTGATCGAGAAGAAGGGCGATCTGATGTTCGGCCCGATCCGGGACCGCTTCGCCGCCGGTAAGGATCACGCGGGCGCCGATTACGCCGCGGCCTGGCAGGGCATGCTGGCCGCACGGCGCGTCTGGGCCGAGCGGACCGCCGCATTCGACGCCGTCCTGGCGCCGGCCGCGCCGAACCTGCCGCCGCAGGTCGACCGTCTGATGGAGCAGGGCGACTACTACGTGACCGAGAACCTGCTGACCCTGCGCAACACCCGCGTGGGCAACCTGATGGGCGTCTGCGGGATCACGCTGCCCACTGGTCATGCCAGCTGCGGGCTTATGCTGCTGGGCCGCGCCATGGGCGAGGATCGCTTGCTGCGCGTCGCCGCCGCGGCCGAGCGCGCGCTGGCCTAGCGAAACGCCAGATCCGCCGCCGCCGGGCGTTAAGGTTTTCGAAACCCTGAGGCTTTCTCGTCACAGACCGGGCCTGCAGCTGTTGCATTCTGGACAGCATGCCCCCGGATTCCGTATCCTGATCCCAAACGGGGCGCCAACGACCCCGGAACCCGAGGCAATCGATGCAGTTTCCAGACCGGTTCTCGAACCTGCCGGACTACGCGTTCCCGCGTCTGCGGGCGCTGCTCGACGCGCATGCGCCGGGTGGCCCCGTGCGCCACATGACCATCGGAGAGCCGAAGCACGCCTTCCCGCCCTGGATCACCGACATCATCGCGCGTCACGCCGACGAGTTCGGGCGCTACCCGCCCAACGACGGCACGCCCGAGCTGCGGCAGGCTATCGCCGACTGGCTGGCACGGCGCTACGGCGTGACGGTCGAGGCCGAGTCGCAGGTCATCGCGCTGAACGGCACGCGCGAGGGGCTCTACAACGCCGCGATGGCGCTGTGCCCCGAGGAGAAGGCCGGCGGTACGCCCGCCGTGCTGATGCCGAACCCGTTCTACCAAGTCTACATGATCGCCGCGCTGTCCGTCGCGGCCGAGCCCGTCTTCGTGCCCGCCACCGACGCGACCGGCCACCTGCCGGACTTCGCGGCACTGCCCGCGTCGGTGCTGGACCGCACCGCGCTGTGCTACGTCTGCTCGCCCGCCAACCCGCAGGGCGCCGTGGCGGACGAGGGCTACTGGGCGGACCTTCTGGCACTGGCCGAGCGACACGATTTCCGCATCCTCGCCGACGAGTGCTATTCCGAGATCTGGCGCGACACGCCGCCGCCCGGGGCGCTTCAGGTCGCCGCGCGCACAGGCGCCGACCCCGAGCGCGTGGTCGCTTTCCACTCGCTCTCGAAGCGGTCGAACCTGCCGGGGATGCGCTCGGGCTTCGCCGCTGGCGGGCCGCAATCGATCGCGCGCATGAAGCAGCTGCGCAACTATTCCGGCGCGCCGCTGCCGCTGCCGCTGCAGCGCGTGGCCGAGGCGGTCTGGGCCGACGAGGCCCACGTCGAGGAGAACCGCGCGCTCTACCGCCGCAAGTTCGAGATCGCCGATCGGGTGCTGGGCAACGTGCCGGGTTACCGGCCGCCGCAGGCGGGGTTCTTCCTGTGGCTGCCGGTCGACGACGGCGAGGCGGCGGCGCTGAAGCTCTGGCGTGAGACCGGCGTGCGGGTTCTGCCCGGCGCCTACCTGACGCGCGAGACCGACACCGCCAATCCCGGCGCGGGCTACATCCGCGTCGCCCTGGTGGGACCCGAAGACGAGACGGAACAGGCCCTGATCGCGATCAGGGACTGTCTGTACGACTGACGAAAAGACCAACGCGAAGAGGCACGTCATGGCATATCAGACCCGGGGCCGCGATCCCCTGTTCGACACCGACACCGCCGCGACCCTCGAACGACGGGGCCGCGAGCTGTGCGGGATCGTCCTGCTGGGGCTGGGCCTGCTGGCGGGCGCGATGATCGCGTCCTACGCGCCGGACGATCCCAGCTGGCTGTCGGCCACCGACGCGCCGGTGCAGAACTGGACGGGGCGCCCCGGCGCCGCGATCGCCGCGCCGCTGTTCATGATCATCGGCTGGGGCGCCTGGGCCTTCGCCGCCGTGCCGCTGGTCTGGGGCCTGCGCCTGGTCGCGCACCAGGGCGAGGGGCGGCTGATCGGCCGGATCGTCTTCGCGCCGATCTGGGTCGCGCTGTGCTCGGTCTACGCCTCGGGCCTGACGGCGGGCGAATCCTGGACCCACAGCTTCGGGCTGGGCGGGCTCTTCGGCGACATGATGATGGGCTCGGTCCTGACCGCGCTGCCGGTGGCGCCCGGGCTGGGGCTGAAGCTGATGCAGGCGGTCGCGGGCCTGGCCATCGTGGGCTTCGGTGCCTTCGTGCTGGGCTTCACCCGCGACGAGCTGCGCCGCATCGCGCGGTTCCTCGCGCTGGGCGTGGTGATGACCTACGCCACCGTGATGCGGCTGGTGGGCTTCGGCGCAGCCGGTGCGGTCGCCGGCGCGCAGCGGCTGCAGGCCGCGCAGGCAGACCGCCGCGCCCGCCGCGAACCCGCGCGCGGTGCGGGCCAGGCGGCACGCGACGACGCTTGGGATGACGACGACGAGGCGCCCGCGCCGCGCGGCGGCTTCCTGTCTCGCATGCCCGGCCTCGTCCGCCGGCCGGCGATGGCCGACGAGATGCCCGAGCCCGAGCTGATCGAGCGCGACATGGACGGCGTCGAGATCGACGAGCCGGGCGAGGACCGCGTGCGCGCGCGCATCTCGGACGCGATCCGCACGCGGCTGAACGGCGTGACCCGCGGCACGATGCGCCCCGATCCGGCCAAGCCGTTGACCGGGGGGCGCGGCCGCGGCCCGCAGCCGCTGCTCATCTCGCCCCGCGCCGTGGCCGAGCCGCCGCTGACCGGCGCGGCCGTTCCGCCGCCGCCCCCGCCCGTCACCGGACACGACGCCGCCTGGGACGGTGACGCCTGGGAGGCCGGCAGCGGCGATTGCGGCTACGACGACGCCTACCCCGAGGACGAGGCCGAGCTGCTGACCGACACGCGCCCCGCGCCGGTCGCACCGCACCGGCCGGCCGTGTCCGACCGCAAGGTCGTCCAGCAGCCCGTCCGTGCGCCGATCCAGCCCTCGCGCCGCGCGCAGGAAGAGGCGCAGCCCAGCCTGCAGTTCGACGACAGCGCCAGTGCGTTCGAGCTGCCGCCGCTGTCGCTGCTGATGAGCCCCGAGAAGATCGAGCGCTACGTCCTGTCCGACGAGGCGCTCGAGGAAAACGCGCGTATGCTGGAAACCGTGCTCGACGATTACGGCGTTAAGGGCGAGATCGTCAGCGTCCGCCCCGGCCCCGTGGTCACGATGTACGAACTCGAACCCGCGCCGGGCCTCAAGGCCAGCCGGGTGATCGGCCTTGCCGACGACATCGCGCGCAGCATGTCGGCCCTGTCGGCGCGCGTCTCGACCGTGCCCGGCCGCAGCGTGATCGGCATCGAGCTGCCCAACGAGAAGCGCGAGATGGTCGGCTTCCGCGAGATCCTGGCCAGCCGCGATTACGGCGACGGCAAGCACGGCCTGCCGCTGGCGCTGGGCAAGAACATCGGCGGCGAGCCGATGGTCGCCAACCTCGCCAAGATGCCCCACCTGCTGATCGCCGGCACCACCGGCTCGGGCAAGTCGGTGGCGATCAACACGATGATCCTGTCGCTGCTCTACAAGCTGACCCCGGACGAGCTGCGGCTGGTGATGATCGATCCCAAGATGCTGGAACTGTCGGTCTATGACGGCATCCCTCACCTTCTCAGCCCCGTCGTGACCGACCCCAAGAAGGCCGTCGTCGCCCTGAAATGGGTCGTAGGCGAGATGGAGGACCGCTACCGCAAGATGTCCAAGATGGGCGTGCGCAACATCGACGGCTACAACAGCCGCGTGGCGGACGCGCTGAAGAAGAACGAGATGTTCTCGCGTACGGTGCAGACCGGCTTCGACGACGAGACCGGCGAGCCGGTCTTCGAGACGGAAGAGTTCGAGCCCAAGAAGATGCCCTACATCGTCGTCATCGTCGACGAGATGGCCGACCTGATGATGGTCGCGGGCAAGGAAATCGAGGCCTGCATCCAGCGTCTGGCGCAGATGGCGCGGGCGTCGGGCATCCACCTGATCATGGCCACGCAGCGCCCGTCGGTCGACGTGATCACCGGCACGATCAAGGCGAACTTCCCCACGCGGATCAGCTTCCAGGTGACGTCGAAGATCGACAGCCGCACCATCCTGGGCGAGATGGGCGCCGAGCAGCTGCTGGGCATGGGCGACATGCTCTACATGGCCGGCGGCGCGCGCATCACCCGCTGCCATGGGCCGTTCGTGTCCGACGAGGAGGTCGAGGAGATCGTCAACCACCTCAAGTCCTTCGGCGCGCCGGACTACGTGGGCGGCGTTGTCGAGGGCCCGGACGAGGACAAGTCCAGCGACATCGACGCGGTGCTGGGGCTAAACACCGGCGGCAACACCGGGGGCGAGGACGCCCTTTACGACCAAGCGGTGGCGATCGTCATCAAGGACCGCAAGTGCTCGACCAGCTACATCCAGCGCAAGCTGGGCATCGGCTACAACAAGGCCGCTCGTCTCGTCGAGCAGATGGAGGACGAGGGCGTCGTGTCCTCGGCCAACCACGTGGGCAAGCGCGAGATCCTCGTGCCGGAACAGTGACCGGTGGGGCTGTCGGCCCGCTTCCGCGAAGATGAAACGCCAAACGCGCGCCTCGTGGGGGCGCGCGTTTTTGCGTTGAGCCGATCCCGAACGGGCGCGGCGGCTCAGTTCAGCTGGAAGTGAAGCTCGT
>NZ_JBELMH010000040.1:0-5091 GCF_042096055.1 Citreimonas sp.
CCTTGGCGATCCCGGCGATCTTCACCGGCCCGTCGGACGTGTCGATCGTGGCCGACGACCCCTTGGGGAAGGTGTCGGTGGTCATGATCGCCCGCGCGGCGTCGGGCAGCCCCTCGGCCGACAGCGCCGCCACCAGGTCGTCGATCTTGGCGGTGATCCGGTCGTGGGGCAGCGGTTCGCCGATCACGCCGGTCGAGGAGGAGAAGACGCGCGTCTCGGGCAGGCTGACCGCCTTCGCCACGGCGCCGGTAACGGCGGCCGTGGCGTCGCGGCCGTTCTTGCCGGTGAAGGCGTTGGAATTGCCCGAATTGACGATGATCGCCGCGCCTTCGCTGGCCTCTCCGCCGATCTTGTCCTGGCAGTCCAGCACCGGCGCCGAGCGCGTGGCCGAGCGGGTGAATACGCCCGCCACGACGCTGCCCGGATCGAGCAGCGCCAGCATCACGTCGCGGCGCCCCTTGTAGCGCACGCCGGCCTCGACGGCGGCGAAGCGCGCACCGTCGATGACCGGCAGGTCGGGAAACGCCGCCGGGGCGAGCGGAGAGAGCGGGGCCGGTTTCGCCATGATGTCAGTCCTGCAGCAGGTCGAGGTCGCTGAGCGCCGAAGTGTCGATCTCGCCCGGTGCGGTGCGGGTGATTTCGGCCTCGGCGACGCGGGCGTCGATGAATTCCTGCACCGCCTGCTGCTGCAGCTCGCTCTCGATCTGGCCGCGCACCTCGTCGAGTTCGGGCGCCTCGGCGGTGCGGGTCTCGTTCAGCTTGATCACGTGCCAGCCGAACTGCGTCTGTACCGGGTCCGAGATCTCGCCCGGTTGCAGCTGCTCGACCGCCTGCTGGAACGGCTCGACCATCATGCCGGGGCCGAACCAGCCGAGCGAGCCTCCGTTGGGGCCCGACGGGCCGGTCGACCGTTCGCGCGCGGCGGTGGCGAAATCGGCGCCACCGCGGACCTCCTCGGCGATGGCCTGCGCCTCTTCCTCGGATTCGACCAGGATATGCGAGGCGTTGTATTCCGAACCCTGCGCGGCTTCGGCGAACTGCGCCTCGTAGGCTTCGCGCACGGCCTCGTCGGTCACGGCGCCCTCGGCGATCTGGCCGATCACCTCGGAGGCCAGCAGCGAGCGACGCTCGTTCTGCAGCGCGGTGCGGACGCGGCGCGTCTCGGTCGCCATGTCGGTCTGCGCCAGCACTTCCTGCTGCACGATCTGGTCAAGGATGCCCTGCCACAGCACGTCCGGCGGAAGTTGCTGGTACTCGTCGGGTAGCGAGGCGCGGATCATGATCATCTGGCCCAGCGTGACGTCCTGGCCGTTGACGGTGGCGACGACGGTGTCGGCGGTGGGTTCGTCCTGCGCGTGGCCGGGGGCGGCCAGCGAAACGGCCAGCGCCGCGGCGGCAAGGCGGAGGGTCATCTTCGACATCGTTTCCGTTCCTTCAATGGTTCGATCGCGTATCATGGGCGGGTCGGGGCCTGCGTCCATGGCGGCGTTGACACTTTATGGCCCGCCCCTTACATCGCCGTGGTGGCTCTGCGAGGCCGACGATTTCCTCCGTCATATGGCTCATGTGCGAGGCGGGCAAGCAGATGCCGCACAAGAGGACGTCAGACAGGACAGGCCGATCATGCTTGGAAATATCGCGCGCAAGGTGTTTGGCACGCCCAACGACCGCAAGGTCAAGGCCACGCGCCCGATCGTCGAGAAGATCAACGCGCTCGAGCCCGAGTTCGAGGCCCTGGACGATGCCGGCCTGATCGCGCGGACCGAGGATCTCAAGGCGCGGCACGCCAAGGGCGAGAGCCTGGACGACCTGCTGCCCGAGGCCTTCGCCAACTGCCGCGAAGCCGCCAAGCGCGCGCTGGGGCTGCGGGCCTTCGACGTCCAGCTGATGGGCGGCATCTTCCTGCATCAGGGGAATATCTCCGAGATGAAGACGGGCGAGGGCAAGACGCTGGTCGCGACCTTCCCTGCCTACCTCAACGCACTGACCGGGCGCGGGGTCCATATCGTCACCGTCAACGACTACCTCGCCAAGCGCGACGCCGAGTGGATGGGCAAGGTTTACGGCGCGCTGGGGATGAAGACCGGCGTCGTCTACCCACGCCAGCCCGAGGCCGAGAAGTCCGAGGCCTACGCCGCCGACATCACCTATGCCACCAACAACGAGCTCGGCTTCGACTACCTGCGCGACAACATGAAGTCCGAACTGAGCCAGATGAACCAGAAGGATCACTACTTCGCCATCGTGGACGAGGTGGACAGCATCCTGATCGACGAGGCGCGCACGCCGCTGATCATCTCGGGCCCGTCCGAGGACCGCTCGGACCTCTACCAGCAGATCGACCAGCTGGCGCCGCTGCTGACGGACGAGCATTACTCGCTCGACGAAAAGCAGCGCAACGTGACCTTCACTGACGAGGGCAACGAGTTCCTCGAGGACCAGCTTCACGCCCGCGGCCTGCTGCCCGAGGGGCAGACGCTGTACGACCCCGAGAGCACCACCGTCGTGCACCACGTCAACCAGGCCCTGCGCGCGCACAAGATGTTCAAGCGCGACAAGGACTACATCGTCCGCGACGGCGAGGTCGTGCTGATCGACGAGTTCACCGGCCGCATGATGCCGGGGCGCCGCCTGTCCGACGGCCTGCACCAGGCGATTGAGGCCAAGGAAGGCTGCAAGATCCAGCCCGAGAACGTGACGCTCGCCTCGGTCACGTTCCAGAACTACTTCCGCCTGTACGAGAAGCTGTCGGGCATGACCGGCACGGCCAGCACCGAGGCCGAGGAATTCATGCAGATCTACGGCCTCGGCGTGGTCGAGGTTCCGACGAACAAGCCGATCGCCCGCCAGGACGAGGACGACAAGGTCTATCGCACCGGGCGCGAGAAATACGCCGCCATCGTCGAGCAGATCCGCCTGGCCCACGAGAAGGGCCAGCCCGTGCTGGTCGGCACCACCTCGATCGAGAAGTCCGAGGCGCTGAGCCAGCTGCTGACCGAGGCGAACCTGCCGCACAACGTCCTCAACGCGCGCCAGCACGAGCAGGAGGCGCAGATCGTCGCCGATGCCGGCAAGCTGGGCGCGGTCACGATCGCCACGAACATGGCCGGCCGCGGCACCGACATCAAGCTGGGCGGGAACGTCGATTTCCAGATCCTCGAGGCCATCGCCGCCAACCCGGATCGCGACCCCGAGGACATCCGCCGCGAGATCGAGGCCCAGCACGAATCCGACGAGAAGGCCGTGAAGGAAGCCGGCGGTCTGTTCGTCCTAGCCACGGAGCGGCACGAGAGCCGCCGGATCGACAACCAGCTGCGCGGCCGCTCGGGACGGCAGGGCGACCCGGGCCGGTCCGAGTTCTTCCTGTCGCTCGAGGACGACCTGATGCGCATCTTCGGGTCGGACCGGCTGGACAAGGTGCTCAGCAGCCTCGGCATGAAAGAGGGCGAAGCGATCGTTCATCCGTGGGTGAACAAGTCGCTCGAACGCGCGCAGGCCAAGGTCGAGGGGCGCAACTTCGACATCCGCAAGCAACTGCTGAAGTTCGACGACGTGATGAACGACCAGCGCAAGGTGATCTTCAGCCAGCGCCGCGAGATCATGGAGGCCGAGGATCTCGCCGAGATCGTTCAGGATATGCGCCACCAGGTGATCGACGACCTCGTCGACGCCTACGCGCCGCAGAAGGCCTATGCCGAGCAATGGGACATGCAGGGCCTCTACGCGGCCGTTCTGGAACGCCTGGGCCTCGACCTGCCGCTGATCGGCTGGGCCGAAGAGGATGGCGTCGACCAGGACGTGATCCGTGAGCGGCTCGAGCAGGAATCCGACAAGCTGATGGCCGAGAAGGCCGAAGCCTTCGGCCCCGAGACCATGCGCCAGGTGGAAAAGCAGGTTCTGCTGCAAACGATCGACGGCAAGTGGCGCGAGCATCTAGTGACGCTCGAGCATCTGCGCTCGGTCGTGGGCTTCCGCGGCTACGCGCAGCGCGACCCGCTGAACGAGTACAAGACCGAGGCGTTCCAGCTGTTCGAGACGCTTCTCGACAGCCTGCGCGAGGAAGTGACCCGCAAGCTGGCTCAGGTCCGTCCGATCTCGAAGGAAGAGCAACGCGTGATGCTGTCCCAGCTTCAGGCGCAGCAGGACCAGCTGCGCCAGCAGGCCGAGGCCGGGCAGGCTGCTCAGGCACCGGACCCGTCGCCGGGCACGGGCGCCGCGCCGGCCGGCGCCGCGCCTGCGGCCACCGCGCAAGCCAGTGGCGACACCGCGCTGGCCGAGGCGCCTGCCTCGGCCCCGCGCGAGGGCTTCGACGAGACCGATCCCTCGACCTGGGGCAATCCCGCGCGCAACGAATCCTGCCCTTGCGGGTCGGGCAAGAAGTTCAAGCATTGCCACGGTCGCCTCGCCTGACACCGCTCTAGCGAAGGCCATCGCCGCGCCGGGTTGATCGGCGCCAAACCTGCAGCGACGCCCCGATTGTTTCGCGGCGTTGCCCAATGCCTGCCATCTTTGATTGCGAAGCCTTTACCAACATCGGGTATCGGATTGCGATCATGGCTCGGCTCAAGACTTACATCCTCGCCTGCGCGACGTTCCTCAGCGCCATCGCGATCGGCTACGCAATGCAGAAAGACGAGCGCGCCGCGCAACTCGCCCGCATCGCTCCGGCGATCCACCTCGAGGATGTCGAGATGACCTCGGCCCGTCGCGGCGAACCGACCCTGCCGGCCGAGATGGCTGCGGCCGACCTGCCGGAAACGCATGTCGCGCTCGACACCGGCGATACCAGTAGCGTGCGGCCCGCCCTGCCGCAGGCCACGCAGGCCGCGACCGGCTTCGCCTGCACACCCGAGATGACGGCGGAACCGGCGGCGGGCGCGATGATCCGCGTCGCGCTGTCCGCGCCCTGCCGCGCGGACGAGCGCGTAACCCTGCACCACCAGGGCCTGATGATCACGCACCGGATGGCACCGGACGGTACGCTCGAGGCGATGATCCCCGCGCTTTCCGAGACCGCCACCGTCATGGCCTCGTTCCTGGACGGCGCGGGTGCTTCCGCGACGACCGAGGTCAGCTCGCTCTATTTCTACG
>NZ_JBELMH010000040.1:5191-8632 GCF_042096055.1 Citreimonas sp.
CTGGACGGCGCGGGTGCTTCCGCGACGACCGAGGTCAGCTCGCTCTATTTCTACGACCGGGTGGCGGTGCAGTGGCAGGGCGATGCGGGTCTGCAATTGCACGCCCGCGAATACGGATCGGACTACTTCCAGCCCGGCCACGTCTGGGCGGAAGCCGCGGGCGACCTCGGATCCGTAGCGCGAGGCGAGGGCGGGTTCCTCGTGCGGCTGGGTCACGAAGACGGCCCGGATGCCCTGGTGGCGGAGGTCTACACCTTCCCGGTCGGCACGGCCGCACGTCCCGGCGACGTCGCCCTGTCGGTCGAGGTCGAGGTCACGGCGGCGAATTGCGACAGCACCGTCACCGCGCAGACGCTGCAGCGCCGGCAGGACGGGCGGCTGCAGGTGCGCGACGTTGCGATGCCGATCCCCGATTGTGCTCGGGCCGGCGATTTTCTGGTGTTGAAAAACCTCGTGCAAGACCTGACTATCGCGGCTCGATAGACCACGATCGGGCGGCCAGGTGACCATCAATCGTTGTGCGGCGTTCTGCGCCGCACTTTTTCTTTCCGTCATGGCCGTGGCCGCGCAGGCGCAGGACGTCGCGCTGCGGTCGCGCGACGGCGCGATCGAGGTGACCGGCACGTTGCTGGGCTTCGACGGGCAGTTCTACAGGGTTCAGACCCGCTACGGCGAGCTTACCGTCGACGGCTCGGGTGTGCTGTGCGAGGGCGTCGGCTGCCCGTCTCTGACCGATTACGTGGCCGAGATAGACATCGCGGGCTCGGCCACCATCGGCGCCGTCCTGATCCCCGCGCTGATCGAGGCCTTCGCGCTAAGCGAGGGCCTGACCGCCACACGACAGGCCGAGGGGGGCGACGTAACCTACGCCCTGAGCACGCGGGACGGGACCGATCCGGGCCGGACGGTCGGACGGTTCACCGTGCGCGCGACCACCACGGACGAGGGCTTCGCCGACCTTCTGGCCGACGAGGCCGACATCGCCATGGCCCTGCGCGAGATCACGCCGGCCGAGGTCGCGCTGGCGCGCGAGGCGGGGCTGGGGGACCTGACGCAGGCGAACCGCTCGCTGGTGCTGGCGCTCGACGCGATCGTGCCGGTCGTCTCGTCACGCAACCCGGTCGAGGCAATCTCGATGCGGGACCTGTCGCGCATCCTGTCGGGCGAGATCGCGACCTGGTCCGCGCTGGGCGGGCCGGACGTGGACATCGCGGTGCACCTGCGCGAGGCAGGCTCGGGCCTTGCGCACGGGGTGGACCGGCGGCTGCTGGGGCCGGCGCGGGCGACGCTGCGGGACGGCGTCATCCGGCACGCGGACAATGCGGCGCTGGCGGCGGCGGTCGAGCGGGACCCCTTCGGCATCGGCTTCGCCAGCTTCTCGGCCACCGGCGACGCCAAGCCGCTGGTGCTGACGGGCAGCTGCGGGTTCCAGCTGCGCGCGGCGCGGCGGACCATCAAGACCGAGGATTATCCGCTGACGGCGCCGATGTTCCTGTACCTGCCGGCGCGGCGGTTGCCGGCGCTGGGGCGCGACTTCCTGGCCTATACGCGCAGCGAGGCGGCGCAGGTGGTGATCCGGCGCGCGGGCTTCGTCGACCGCGCGGCCGAGGAGGTGCCGGTGGACCTGCAGGGCGACCGGCTGGTCAACGCGATCCTGGCGGCGCGGACGCCCGCCGACCTGGCCGAGCTGCGGCGGCTGGCCGAGCGGCTGGGCGACTGGCGGCGGCTGAGCACCTCGTTCCGGTTCGAGCCGGGCTCGTCCCAGCTGGACGCGCAGTCGCGGGCCAACGTGCGGGCGCTGGCGGACGCGCTGGAGGCGGGCGAGCATGACGGGCAGGAGCTGGCCTTCGTCGGGTTCTCGGACGGGCGGGGGGCGGCGCCGGTCAACCTTCAGATCGCCCGCGACCGGGCCGAGGCGGTGCGGGCGGCGGTTCTGGCGGCGGCCGAGACGGCGGATCTGGGCCGGGTCGCGATCGAGACGTACGCCTTCGGAGAGGCGCTGCCGCTGGCCTGCGACGACAGTGCCTGGGGGCGGCAGATCAACCGGCGGGTCGAGGTGTGGGTGCGGTGAAAAGCAGGTGTCCCACGATGGGACACGAAGGCGGCCCAGGAAAATCAACGGCTTGCAGAGACGGATTAACCGTTCGTCAACCTTTGGCCCGTCGGCGCGTGCCTAAAGCAGGCCCGCCGCGCGGAAGCTGAGTTCCGTCGAACGGCCGATCACGAGGTGGTCGTGCAGCGTGATTCCCAGCGCCTCGGCCGCGATCTGGATCTGCTCGGTCATGTCGATGTCGGCCTGGCTGGGCGTGGGGTCGCCCGAGGGGTGGTTGTGGACCAGGATGAGCGCCGTGGCGTTCAGCTCGAGCGCGCGCTTGACCACCTCGCGCGGGTAGACGGGCACGTGGTCGACGGTGCCGCGGGCCTGCGCCTCGTCCGCGATGAGCACGTTCTTGCGGTCGAGGAACAGCACGCGGAACTGCTCGATCTCGCCGTGGGACATGGTGGTCTGGCAGTAGGACAGCAGCGCGTCCCAGGAACTGACGACCTGCTTGCGCAGCACTTTGGACTGCGCCAGGCGGTGCGCCGCCGCCTCGACGATCTTGAGCTCGGTCACCACGGCGTCGCCGACGCCGGGCACGTCGCGCAGCCGCGCGGCCGGCGCCGACAGCACGCCGTTGAAATCGCCGAAGCGGTCCAGCAACGTGCGCGCCAGCGGCTTCACGTCGCGGCGCGGAATGGCGCGGAACAGCACGAGTTCGAGCATCTCGTAATCGGGCAGGGCGTCGGCCCCGCCCACGAGGAAACGTTCGCGCAGCCGGGCGCGGTGATCGCGGATATAAGAGGGCAGCCCGTCGCGGCCCGAGTCGCCCGGGTGCGGTGCCGCAGGCGCGGCCTCGTCGACGTCGAACAGCCGGGCCTGGCTGTCGGAGAAATGTGGGCCCCTGGTCATGCCGTGACCGTCGGGCAGAATTGGTTAGTGTCCGGTTAATTCCGGTCGGGGGTGTGCGGGATGAACATGGATGGATGGCGTCTGGGCGTGGATGGCGGCGGGTCGCGCTGCCGGTTCGCGCTGCAGACGCCCCAGGAGCGGCACAGCGTGGTGCTGGGGCCGGCCAACGTGACCAGCGACTTCGACGGCGCGGTTTCGACCCTGCGCGCGGGACTGGCGAAGCTGGCCGCGCTGGCGCGGGTCGATTCGCGCGCGCTGGTGCAGGTGCCGGCGCATCTGGGGCTGGCGGGCGTGATGGACGCGCACGATTCGGACCGGGTGCGCGACGCGCTGGCGCTGCCGGGCGCGGCGGTGACCGACGACCGCCCGCCGGCGGTGCGCGGCGCGCTGGGCGCGGGCGACGGGTTCGTCGCCGGGCTGGGCACGGGGTCGTATTTTGCCCGGCAGCGCGACGGGCAGATCCGGCTGGCCGGCGGCTGGGGGTCGCGCCT
>NZ_JBELMH010000040.1:8732-29026 GCF_042096055.1 Citreimonas sp.
TTGCCCGGCAGCGCGACGGGCAGATCCGGCTGGCCGGCGGCTGGGGGTCGCGCCTTGGCGACGAGGCATCGGGGTTCTGGATGGCGCGGCAGGCGCTGACCGCCACGCTGGCGGTGGTCGATGGGCTGGCCGACGAAAGCGAGCTGACCGCTACGCTGCTGCTGCGCTTTCACGGCAGCCCGCGGCGGATCGTGCGCTTTGCCGCCGAGATGCCGCCCGGCGAACTGGCCGCGCTGGCGCCGCTGGTGATCGAGGCGGCGATGGAGGGCGACCCGGTGGGCCGTGACGTGCTGACCCGGGGGGCGGCACATATCTCGAAGACGCTGCGCCTGCTGGGGCACGGGGTGGGCGACCCGGTCTGCCTGACCGGCGGGGTGGCGACGGCCTATGCGCGCTTTCTGCCCGCCGACCTGGCCGTCGCTCTGGTCGAGCCGCGCGCCAGCGCGCTGGAGGGCGCGCTGGAACTGGCGGGGCGCGGTGCCGCGCCCCGCCCGGGGGTCTAGTCGGCGCCGCCGGTGCGCAGCGTCGCATCCGGCGCGGGGTTCAGCAGCTTCTGCACGAAGTACAGCGCCACCGCCCCGCCGATGCCGAGCAGGTCGGTGATCAGCCCGCCCTCGATCATGAACAGCGCGGCGATGATCAGGCCGACGCGGATAAACCACGCGACGCGGCCGCCGATGAACCAGCCCTGGATGCCGGCCGACAGCAGGAACACGCCCACCGTCGCCGTGACGCCGGCGCGCAGGATCTCGTACCAGGTGCCGTCCATCAGCAGGGCGCCGTTGTAGAAGAACATGAACGGCACGATGAAGGCCGAGATGCCGATCTTGAACGAGGCGACCGAGGTCTCCATCGCGTTGGCGCCCGAGATGCCGGCGGCGGCGTAGCTGGCCAGCGCCACGGGTGGCGTGATCGCCGAGAGCACCGCGAAGTAGAACACGAAGAAATGCGCCGTCAGCTGCGGGATGCCCAGCTGCACGAGGCCCGGGGCCACGACCGAGGCGGCGACCGCGTAGGCCGCCGTCGTCGGCATGCCCATGCCCAGCAGGATCGAGATGCACATGGCGAAGAACAGCGCCAGCAACTGCGACGTGGCCGCGATGTCCAGCAGCAGCGACGAGAAGCGCGCGCCGACCCCGGTGAGGGAGATCACGCCGACGATGATGCCCGCGCAGGCGCAGACCGCGATGATCTGGATCGACATGATGCCGGCCAGCTCGAACGCCTTGACGATGGACCGGACGCCCATGCGGTAGGGCGTCAGCCAGCTGACCACCGCCGCCGCCGCCGTCGCCAGCGTGCCGGCCCGGATGACCGAGTAGCCCATGAATAGCGCGTAGATCAGGATGACGATCGGCAGGAACAGGTAGACCCGCTTGATCATCGCCTTGAACTTCGGCAGCTCGTCCTCGCGCATGCCGCGCATGCCCAGCTTGGCGGCCTCGAGGTCGACCATGAAGTAGACGCAGACGAAGTAGAGCACCGCCGGGATGATCGCCGCGATGGCGATCTCGGTGTAGGGGATGCCGGTGATCTCGGCCATGATGAAGGCGCCGGCGCCCATGATCGGCGGCATGATCTGCCCGCCGGTGGATGCCGCGGCCTCGACTGCGCCGGCGGTCTTCTTGTGGTAGCCCACCTTCTTCATCAGCGGGATGGTGAGCGAACCGGTGGCCACGACGTTGCCCGCCGAGGTGCCGTTGATCATGCCCATGAGGCCCGAGGCGAAGATCGCCACCTTGGCCGGGCCTCCGCGCGACCGGCCGGCCGCGGCGAAGGCGAAGTTGACGAAGTAGTCGCCCACCTTCGAGGCCTGCAGGAAGGCCGCGAAGATGATGAACAGGATGATGTAGGTCGAGCTGACGGCGGTGGTCGGCCCGAGGATGCCCGCGTCGGTGTAGAGGAAGCCGAAGAAGCGCTTCCACGTGTAGGGGGTCTGCACCGCGAGGATGCCGGGCAGCATGTGCGCGGTGAAGGTGTAGACCAGGAAGACGGCGGTGATGACGACCAGCGCCATGCCGGCCACGCGGCGCGTGAGCTCGAGGATCAGCGCCGAGCCGGCGGTCGCGGCGAAGGCCACGCCGATGGGCACGAAGGGCGTGCCGACCGAGTTGCGCGCCGCGGTGCCGTAGATCGGGATGATGTAGGCCGCGACGGTCACCGCGCAGAGGCCCATGAGGATGTCCGACGCGGCGAAGCGGTCGCGGGGGCGGTCCTCGAAATAGCCCAGCACGATGCCGCCCAGGGTGGCGACCAGCAGGGGCACGCCGTACCACCAGACCTCGGTGGTGTAGAGCTCGGTTCCCGGGAAGGCCGACCAGGTGGTCAGGCCGCCCATCTGCGCCAGCTCGCCCGAGTTGATCTGCAGGATGAACGAGATCGCCGTCGACAGGGCCACCAGCGCGGGGATCAGCAGCGCGATGGCCGCGATGCTCACCACCCTGCGGTCGCGCGAGGGGCGGTCGTCGTAGCCGCGCGCGGCGAAGAGCAGGAAGCCCAGCACCAGCGCGCCGGCGATGTGCACAGTGCGGAAGTCCCACGTCTCCATGGGAAGCTGCGGCAGGAAGGGCAGGTCGAACCCGGTGAAGCGCGAGATCGACAGGCCGTTGAGCGCCGCGATGTGGAAGAACGCGTAGATCGCCGAGTACCAGGCGATCAGCGTGAAGCGCCAGCCCTCGAACAGCCGCCGGTAGCTCTCGATCGGCTCTTCGTCGACGCCTTCGACCACCAGAACGGATTCGGCTTCGGTCAGTTCACTGTCGTCGGGCCGGGCCTTGGCCCCGTCGCGGTCTGCGGTCATGTGGTCGTCCCCCCTGAAAGACGTCTGCGTCGAGGCTACAGACGGCACCGCCTGCCGCATAGCCTCTTGCGGCGGCCGTTTCCCGGGCCGCGCGGGTCGTCAGTTGCAGACGTGCCGCCCGGAGCGGGTCCGGGCGGCACGCATGTCATCGTCCGGAAGCGATCAGCCGCCGTAGACCATCTCGTCGGGGATGTCCGCGCCGGCGTTCTCTTCGAACCACTGGGCGGCGCCCGGGTGCCACTGCATGACCTGGTTCTTGTCCCAGTTCTCGGGCAGCGTCTCGGACGCGGCCGAGTGGATGCCGACCATGCGCTCGTTGTCGGACATCACGGTGTCGACCACGGCGTTCACGAAGGAGGCGGGCAGGTCGCAGTTGGCGATCGCGAAGTTCCACATCGCCACCGAACGCGCGTCTTCCTCGAGCGTCGAGTAGGTGCCGGCGTCGATCTGGTATTCCGAGACCGGGAAGGCCTCGAGGATCTGCTGCTGCTCTTCCTCCGTGAACTCGATGATGTTGATGTCGGTCTGCACCTCGAGCTGGCTGACCGCCGGGACCGGCACGCCGGCCGCGAACGCGATCACGTCGAGAAGGCCGTCCTGAAGCTGGCCGCCCAGGTCGTCCCAGCCGCCGTTGCGACGCTCGAAGTTGACGCCCAGCTCTTCCATCATGCGCGGGAAGTAGGTGTCCGAGGTCGAGCCCGCGGGGCCGAAGCCGATGCGCGCGCCGTCGGGAATGTCCGACACCGATTCGATGCCCGACGAGGCCAGTGCGGTCACGCTGAACGGCGTCTGGTACATCGGGAAGATGGCGCAGGCGTTGGTCATCTGCAGGCCGGGCGCGATCGGGTTGGTGCCCGCCAGCGATTCGGACGCGGGGCCCATCGTGGTCATGCCGAACTGGGCCTCGCCGGTGTGGACCAGCGCCATGTTCTGCATCGGGCCGCCGGTGACTTCGCCGCCGCCGGACAGGCCGAGCTCTTCGGCGACCAGGTTCGCCCAGCCCGAGCCGTAGGCGAAGTACGTGCCGCCCTGCGACGCGGTGCCGACGGTGAAGCTCTCGGGCCAGTCGCTGCGGTCCATCTCGTGCTGTTCGGCCAGCGCGGCGCCGGCGACCATTGCGGTGCCCGCGGCGAAGGCGGTCATGATCTTGAAGGTCATTCTCTTCTCCCTTTTGTCGCGCCGTTCGCGGATGGCCGGGCGATGCGCGCCATGCGGCATCGCGGGCCCCCGCGTCGGCGGAGTCCGGACCCGGGTTGTCCCGTGGTCCGGGGCGCGTGTGTCACGCCCGTTCCTGTTTGGGCCGAAAACCGCGCAAGGCAAGCCGCGAATACCGCATGGTTGCGCTAAACCGGGGATCGGTTTCGCGAAGGGGTGGCAGGCCACCCACGGCCGCCCCGCGGATGTGTGGAATGCCACCCATCGCCGCGCGGGTCAGCCGTCGTCGGTGAACTGGCTGCGGTCCAGCCGGTGGCGCTGCATCTTGTCGTAGAGCGCCTTGCGCGACAGGCCGAGGGATTCGTACGTCGCCTTGATGCTGCCGCCCTGGGCGGCAAGCTCGGCCGCGATCAGGGCGCGTTCGTGCGCCGCCACGCGGTCGGCCAGCGTGTGCGCGGCCGCCTCGGGCAGGTCGCCGCCGCCGAGGTCGAGATCGAGCCCCAGCGCGAAGCGTTCGGCGGCATTGCGCAACTCGCGCACGTTGCCGGGCCAAGCGCGCGCGGCGACCGAGGACAGCACCGCGCCGGGCACTTCGGGCGCGGGCAGGCGGTAGCGCGCGGCGGCCTCGTGCACCAGTTCGAGGAACAGCTTGGGGATGTCCTCGGCCCGGGCGGCGAGCGGCGGCATGCGCAGGGTGATGACGTTGAGCCGGTAGAGCAGGTCGGCGCGAAAGCGCCCCTCGGCCGCGGCGCGTTCGAGGTCTCCTTTCGAGGCGGCGATGAAGCGGATGTCGAGGTCGACCGTCTCGTTCGAGCCCAGCCGCGTGACCACGCGGTTCTGGATCGCGTTCAGCAGCTTGGCCTGCAGCGGCATCGGCAGGCTGTCGATCTCGTCCAGGAACACGGTGCCGCCGCGGGCATGCTCGAACTTGCCGTAGCGGGTGCGGGTGGCGCCGGGGAAGGCGCCGGCCTCGTGGCCGAACAGCTCCGACTCGATGAGGTCGGCGGGCAGGGCGGCGCAGTTGACGTGCACGAAGGGGCCTTCGCTGCGCGGGCTGGCCTTGTGCATGGCGCGGGCGGCGACCTCCTTGCCGGTGCCGGTCTCGCCCACGATCAGCACGTCGGCGTCGGTTTGCGCGGCGGCGCGCAGTTGCTGGCGAAGGGTGACTATGATCGCGCTGCGGCCGGTCAGGCGCGCCTCGATCGCGTCGCGGCGGCCGACCTGCCGGCGCAGCGCGCGGTTCTCGAGCACCAGCCGGCGCTTGTCGAGCGCGCGGCGCACCGATTCGACCAGCCGCGCGGGATCGTAGGGTTTCTCGAGGAAGTCGTAGGCGCCGTCGCGCATGGACCGCACGGCCAGCTCGATGTCGCCGTGGCCGGTCACCAGGATCACCGGCAGCGCGGGGTCGATTTCCAGCGCGCGGGCCATCAGCGCCAGCCCGTCCATGCCGGGCATGCGGATGTCGGTGACCAGCACCGATGCACGGTCGCGGCCCACATGGGCCAGCGCGTCCTCGGCCCGCGCGAACAGGCGCACGGGCAGGTCGGCGAGCATCAGGCTCTGCTCGGCCGAGAGGCGCAGGTCTTCCTCGTCGTCGACGAACAGGACGGATTCGTCGGTCATGGCACGCTCATTCTGCGGCGGTCTCCTGGGTTTGCGGTGCGGCGCGGCGCAGGGTCACGGTGAAGATCGCGCCGCCGCCCTCGGCGTTGCCGGCGGTCAGCGTGCCGCCGAAATCGCGCACGATGTTGTACGAGATCGACAGCCCCAGCCCCAGCCCGCGGCCCGGGTCCTTGGTGGTGAAGAACGGATCGAAGATCTGCGGCAGGTCGGCGTCGCCCAGCCCCGGCCCGAAATCGCGCACCCGCAGCGCCAGCGTGTCGCCGTGGTCTTCCAGCGCCATCTCGATCACCGGGGCGGGGTCGTCGTCCATCGCGTCGAGCGCGTTGGCCAGCAGGTTGACCAGCACCTGCTGCAGCCGCACGCGCCCGCCCATCGCCCAGACGGGTGCGTCGGGCCAGTCGGGGCCGCGCAGGCTGACCCCGCTGCGGTTGAGGCGGGCCTGCATGATCTCGACCGCGTCCTCGACCACGGCGCGCAGGGGGACGGGGCCCACGTGGTCCTTGGGGCGCCGGGCGAAGTTGCGTAGGTGCTGCGAGATCGTCGCCATCCGGTCGGCCATGCGCGAGATGCGGCCCACGTTGTCGCGCGCCTCGGCGGTGCGGCCGCGGTCGAGGAAGGTCATCGCGTTCTCGGCGTAGGATTTCACCGCGCCCAGCGGCTGGTTGAACTCGTGGCTGAGCGCGGCCGACATCTGCCCCAGCGCGGCCAGCTTGCCGGCCTGGACCAGCTCGGCCTGGGTGCGGCGCAGGCGCTCCTCGGCGGCGCGGCGATCCTCGACCTCGGCGCGCAGGCGGCGGTTGGCGTCGTCGAGATCGCGGGTCCGGTCGCGCACGCGGCTTTCCAGCAGCGCGTGCTGGCTGCGCTGCGCCTCGAGCCGTTCCAGCAGGCGGGCGCGGCGCTGGCCGAAGAAGGCCGCGACCAGCGCGCCCAAAGCCACGATCAGTCCGCCGAGGCCCAGCGTCGCCGCCGCCTGCGCGGTCGCGGGACCCGCGGGCGTCAGCACCGCGATGCGCCAGCCGGCGGCGGCGATCAGCCCCTCCTGCAGCACGAAGCTCTCGCGCCCCTCGGGCGTTTCGAGCGTGGCGTGCGTGAGACCTCCGGCCAGCGCCTCGCGCCGCAGGGGCAGGGCCGAGACCGCCGTCAGCGGGTATTGCCGGGTCGCGGCGATTCGCTCGATCGCCAGCTCGCTGACCGGACCGATACTGCGGAACCGCCAGTCGGCGCGGTCGGACAGGAAGATGACGTTGGCGGTGTCGTAGACCGCGATGGTGCTGTCGCTCTGCGCCCAGGCGTCCTCGAACCGGTCGAGGGTGATCTTCACGGCGACGGCGCCCAGGATCTCGGTCCCGTCCAGCACCGGCGCGGCGAAGTAGTAGCCCCGCTCGCCCGAGGTGGTGCCGAGGGCGTGAAAGCGCCCCACGCCGGTGCCGATCGCGTCGGTGAAGTAGGGGCGGTAGGCGAAGTTCTCTCCGACGAAGCTGCGCTCGGACCGGTAGCTCGACGCCGCCAGCGTCGTGCCCTCGCGGTCCATCAGGTAGACGTCGGACACGTCCAGCGACAGCGCGGTCAGGCGCAGCTGCTCGTTGGCGAAGGGGATGAGGCCGGTGGCGTCGGGGTTGCGCAGCACGCGCGCCAGGATGGGGCGCTCGGCGATCAGCGCGGGCAGCGCCTCGGTCCGGCCGAGCGCGCCGCGCAGCACCTCGGTCACCAGGCGCAGGGTCGCCTCGTCGCGCACCGCGGCACGGGTCAGGAAGTGGCGTTCCAGCGCCGGCCAGGCCGCCAGCGCGCCGGCGCAGAGCCCGGCCAGCAGCATCAGGGCCAGCAGGGGCGTGCGATAGGGCGATCTGGGTGGGCGCGGGCGCATGGTCCGGACTATGCGGCGCGGCCCGGGCGAAGGCCAGTCCCGGCGCGGCCCCGCGGCCGCCCGTGCGTGCGCGGGCCTGACGGAACCTTAAGGGATTGCCTAAAATTCCGCGCACCTTCCGCGATCCGGATCGCCGCGCTTAAGACTGTTTTAAACGCGCTGGGCGAGTGTGCCCTTGCACCTGCCGCCCTGGCCGGTGGCGCGGACCGCAAGGTCTCCGCAGGCTTCAGAATGTTGCTTGGAACCGTTCAACACGAACTGGGAACCGGAAAACCGTTTTCCCGAAGAGGTCAAATATGTCTAGCATCCTTACGAACAACGGCGCAATGGTCGCCCTGCAGACCCTGAAGTCGATCAACAACAACCTGTCGCAGACCCAGAACTCGATCGCCACCGGCAAGGACGTTGCCAGCTCGAAGGACAACGCTGCCGTCTGGGCCATCTCGAAGGTGATGGAATCCGACGTCGCGGGCTTCAAGGCCATCAGCGCGAACCTGGGCCTCGGCCAGGCGACGACCCAGGTGGCCCGTCAGGCTGCCGAGACGACCACCGACCTGCTGAAGCAGATGAAGGAAAAGATCGTCGCTGCCCAGGAAAGCAACGTCGACCGCTCCAAGATCCAGACCGACATCAAGGCACTGACCGACCAGATCGCGTCCGTGACCGGGGCCGCGCAGTTCAACGGCCTGAACATGCTGGATGCCAAGCCCGAGAACACCGGCGCGACCAACACCATCGCGCAGCAGCTCGAGAACGCCGCCGGCGGCACCGTCGAGGTTCTCTCGTCGCTCGACCGCACCGCGACGGGCGTCACGTCCGCGTCGATCGGCGTCAAGCAGCAGTCGCTGTCGACCACGGCGCAGACCGCCGGCACGGTGGCCAACTCGGCGACCACGCTGAACGCGACCGCGACCACCGCCAGCACCGGCACGATCGCCGCGGCCGTCGGTTCGACCGAAACCTTCGTGATCTCGGGCGACACGACCTCTCCGGCCCGCGGCGGCAACCGCGTGATCACCGGCGACACCTACTCGGTCGCGGCAACGTTCTTCGACAAGCTGTCGGCCACGGGCGTCGGCGCTGACATCGCAAGCGCAATCACCTACGTCGCCAAGGCCGGTGACTCGACCGTCGACGTGGCCGAAAACCTCGCCCTGCGCGTGAACATGGCGCTGTCGAAAGCCGGGTATTCCGACCAGTACGAGGCCACCTTCGCCGACAACGGCGACGGCACCGCGGACTTCAACATCGTGAACAACTCGGGCGTCGTGGGTGCTGCGGCATTCGCAACCGCGGACTTCGTGTCCACGTCGGGCGGCACCGCGGGTGGTGGCCTGGACCTGCTGAAGGACATCGACGTCAGCACCGAGGGTGGTGCCAAGGCTGCCCTGATGGCCATCGAGAGCCTGCTGCAGACCGGCATCGACGCCGCCGCGGCGTTCGGTTCGGCCGAAAAGCGCATCACCACGCAGCAGGAGTTCGTCGGCGGCCTGATGGACGCGATGAAGTCGGGTATCGGCACGCTGGTCGATGCCGACATGGAAGAGCAGTCGGCTCGCCTCCAGGCCCTTCAGGTCCAGCAGCAGCTGGGCGTCCAGGCCCTGTCGATCGCCAACCAGGCGCCGCAGCAGCTTCTGTCGCTGTTCCGCTAATCGTCTGACGCCGGGGGCCCTTGGGCCCCCGGCACCCCGTTTCGGGTTTCCGAACACATGAATCAGAAGGTTCTGCCGTGAACGCACATGCTCTTGCCCAGAATGCCTACGTCCAGGCCGCGTCATCGACCCGGACGGCCCGCGACACCGAATACCGCGTCCTTGCCCGCATCTCTCACCGGCTTCGCGCCGCCGCAAAGGAAAAGGGCCCCACGGCCTTTCCGAAGCTCGCCGAAGCGCTTGTCGAAAATCGCAACCTCTGGGACACGTTCGCCGTGGACGTCGCCCACCCCGAAAACGGCCTTCCGCAAGAGCTGCGCGCCCAGATCTTCGCGCTGGCCCAGTTCGTGAATGCCCACACCGTCAAGGTGCTGGCGCGCGAGGCCAAGGTCGGTCCGCTTCTGGAAATCAACGCCGCGATCCTCAAAGGCCTCAGCGCGAAGGGAAAGAACCCATGACCGGCCTCGTCCTCAAGCTCGGACCGCGCGAACGCGTGCTGGTCAACGGCGCCGTCATCGAGAACGGCGACAAGCGCAGCCGGCTGTCCATCGTGACGCCGAACGTCAACATACTGCGCCTGCGCGACGCCATCCATCCCGACGAGGCGCAGACGCCCGTGCGCCGCATCTGCTATTCGGCGCAGCTGATCCTGACCGGCGACGCCGATCCCGAGGCGACGCGGCCGACCCTGCTGCGCCAGATCGAGGAGCTGAGCCGCGCGATGGTCGACATCGACAGCCGCACCCTTCTCGCCCAGGCCACCGAGGCGCTGCTGACCGAACAGTATTACAAGTGCCTCAAGGCGCTGCGCGCTCTCATCCCCCGAGAGGACCGGCTTCTGGCCGTGGCCCGCAAATGAGTTTCCAGCCGATCGTCGTCGGAAGCGGCCTGGTCGGCTGGCAATTCCTGCAATCCACGCAGGATCGGCAGAAGGAGGTGTTCAACGCCAGCCCGCTGCTGAAACGGGACACCGACTACTTCGCCCAGAACATTGGGTCGATCAAGACTGCCGAGGACCTGGTGTCGGACCGGCGCCTGCTGCGCGTCGCGCTGGGCGCCTTCGGCCTGCAGGACGACATCGACAGCAAGTTCTTCATCCGCCGCATCCTGGAGGATGGGACGACCGAGCGGACCGCCTTGGCCAACCGGCTGGCCGACGAGCGGTACAAGGCCTTCTCGAAGGCTTTTGGCTTCGACAATCCGTTCGGGCCCAAGACGTCCTCGGTCGGCTTCGCCCAGGACATCGTCGCGAAGTTCCGCCAGCAATCCTTCGAGGTCGCGGTGGGCGAAAGCGACCAGTCGCTGCGTCTGGCGCTCAACTTCAAGCGGGGCCTGACCGAAATCCACGAATCCGGCTCGAGCGAGAACGCCCAGTGGTTCCGGCTGATGGGTACGCCGCCGATGCGGACCGTGCTCGAGAAGGCGCTGAACCTGCCGTCCAGCTTCGGGCAGCTGGACATCGACGTGCAGAAGGATGTTTTCCAGGAAAAGGCCCGCGCCCGCTTCGGCACCGACAAGATCTCGGAAATGCTCGAGCCGGACGTGATGAAGAAGGTCGTGCAGACCTATCTTCTGCAGGAGCAGATCGGACAATTCCAGACGAGCAACTCGGGCCAGATCGCGCTCACGCTGCTGCAATCGTCACGGCGATAGCCGATCGCAATTGAAAAGGGGGCGAAAGCGGTATTCCGTTTTCGCCCCCTTTCGCGTTTCGTCATGCGCGCTTTTCGAGATTCGCATGGGCGGGCATTTCGATCGTCCGTCGCTTTCCCGCCGAATCGTACGTTCCGATCGATTTGCGCACTTCGCCCAGCTCGGCGATACGGGCGACGACGCTTCGGATCCCGGCGAGGGTGCGGTCGAACAGCGCCTGGTTCCGCTCGACGCTGGCGCGCAGGCTGCGCAGCGCGGCGGGCGGGTTGTCAGCCTCGGCGAGTTCGGAAAGTGCCTCCTCTTTATCGGGCAGAAGTTGCGACAGGCGTTCGAAATCGCCCGACAGCAGCGCTTCGCGCTCTGCCTCGACGATCGATTGAAGTCTTTCTAGAGAGTCAGTCATCGGCCTTTCCTTTCAATGCGTTGAACAGGGTTTCCGCCAGCCCGATGCCGCCCCGGGCGGCGATCGCCTTGGCATGTTCGTCCCGCAGGAACGAGGCGAACTGGTCTTCGCCGCTGCCGCCGCCGAATCCTTCGGGAGTCTTGCCCAATCCGGCGGATTTCAGCATCTCGGACAGGAAGGTCGCTTCGAGTTTCTGCGCGACGTCGCGCAGGGCCTGCTCCCTTTGTTGCGCGGGAGGGGCGGACGGGGACGGTGTGATTTGCACGAAGTGCGCCTCCAATTCGATTCACTTCCGCGAATATGACGCGATCGCGGTAAAGAACCGGTAACGAAACTCTGGCATGAGTGTTTCAGCGGAAGAATTCCGGAGCATTCCATGTTGGCAAAAATTGGTAATTTCCTCGGCCTGACCGATGCTGGGCATGTTCCCTCGCGACAAAGCGGTGCCAGGCCCGAGCAGGATTTCGGCGCGTTCGTCGCGGCCGCTCGTATGAGCAGCCAAGAAAAGGACGGCGCGCCCGGTCCCGGCGCCGTGGATGTGGCGCAGACGGACGAGGCCGATGTCGTCGACGACGCCGATGTGGCGCTCGAGACCGAAGGGGATCCTGATGTCGCTGCGGGTGCCGAAGCCGGCGAAGATCTCGCCCTCGTTGTCGATTCTGCCGCAGCGGCGACGGATCCGGAGGACGCGAACCTGAGTATCGCGGGCGTGATCGACGCTCCCGAGGGCGAGGCCGCCGATCAGGCGCTTGGCGTCGCATCCTCGGCGCCCGCGGAGAGCGGCGCGGATGACGTGGCAAGCGAAATCGGGTTGGCGCGCCATTCGCGGGCTGCGCCGGATGGCCCGGCCGTCGGCCGCGATAGTGACGCCGCAGTTCCACGGGCGGTGGCGGAGGCGCTGAGCGCGCGGAACGCCGCGCGCGGCGTCGAAGCCGCCGGCATCGGCGCGCGGGTCGCGCCCATTGCCCGCGCAATGAACGACACGATGCCGACTGGTGCGGCCGCGACGTCGGCAGCCGCCATGCCCTCGGGCACAGCCGCAACGCCGACCATGCAGGCGGAGGTCATCAACGCGCAGGCGGGCGAGACGGCCGTCGCCACCTCGGCCGAGTTCGCGTCGCACCGCGCGTCGCTGCAGGCCGAGAAGCTGGCTCAGCTCATTACGGGCGCGGACGCCGCGCGCGCCGAGGGACGGGGCGCGGGCGGAGCGGTTCCGCAGCCGACCCTGACCGCCGCAGGCGCGGACCGCACCGCGATTTCGAAGAAGGTCGAATCGCTGATCAAGCTCGCCGAAACCGCGGCCGAGCCGGACGTGAAAGCGCCGGATGCCACCACCGCTGCCGCGCGGACGATTGCCGGCGCGGCGCAAACGATCACCCAGCCGGTGGGCGCCTTCGCGTCGGCCGTGGCGCCGCAAGCCGTGACCGCGGCGGGCATCACGCACCCGTCGATCCTGGATGCCGGCGATGAGGGTGACGCGCCGGAGTTCGGCTCGCTCGGCGGGACGACGGAACTGCGCACGGGCGGTGCGCAGCCGACGGTCTTCGCGGCACCGTCGCGGACCGATGCCGCGGCGGTCGTGCGCCAGATCAGCGACGCGATGCCCCGTGCGGGCAATGGAACGATCGAGATCAGGCTGAGCCCCGAGGAGTTGGGACACGTGCGCCTGCAGATGGTCCCGGGCGAATCCGGGATGATCGTGCACATCCAGGCCGAGCGGTCGGAAACTCTCGATCTGCTGCGACGCCATGTCGACCAGCTGGCGCGTGACCTTGCCGAAAGCGGCCACGACGCGTCGGGCTTCACCTTCGCCGAAGGGCGGGACGGTGATGCGAGCGGCGGCAATGCGAACGGAGAGGGCGCCGCCGGCCGGGCCGTGCCCGGCGTGACCGTGACGACCGTCACGGCCGAGGCCGAGCCGGAAACGAATGCCAACATGCGCGCCGATGGCGGGCTGGACATGAAGATCTAGGGGACGATGATGAATCAGGTTTCACAGGTTCAGCCGGGCGCGACCGCGACGGCGCTCAAGGGCCCGACGAGTGCGGGGGCAAGCGCGCTCAGCTCGGATTTCGAGACGTTCCTGAAGATGCTGACCGTGCAGGTCCAGAACCAGGATCCGATGAACCCGGTCGACTCGAACGATTACGCCACCCAACTGGCCACGTTCTCGTCGGTCGAGCAGCAGGTGCTGACCAACGACCTGCTGGGCGCGATCGGCACCCAGCTGGGCATCGGTTCGCTTCAGCAGGTCGGCGCGTGGATCGGCATGGAGGCGCTGGTGCGTGCGCCGGTCAATTTCGACGGAACGACGCCCATCACCGTGCGCCCGCAGGCGCACCCGGATGCGGACAGCGCGTCGGTCGTGGTGCGCAACGCGAACGGTGCGATCGTCGAGCGGATCGCGCTAGAGCCCGGCCAGACCTCGCTGACATGGAACGGACTGGACCAAAACGGCGTTGCCCTGCCACGTGGCAACTACAGGTTCGAGGTGGAAAGCAGCGTCGATGGCGTCGTGATCGACTCTCAGCTGTCGCAGGTCTTCAGCCGAATCGAAGAGGTGCGCAGCGATCGCGGCAACGTCCTGGTCCGCCTGTCCGACGGGACCGAGCTTGTCTCGACCATGGTGGAAGGCCTGCGGTCAGCCGGCGGTTGAGCCTGGCCGATGCGCATAAATCATGCGATGTGACGCCAAGGGACGCGGCATGTTGCATTTTTGAGGCGGCAAATATGGTATGAGCATGCCGCAACGTGAAATGAGCTTTGATCCCGAGGGTCGGCTTGTGTACTGTAACCCGGAAGGGCGCACTGCGTCCAACGCCAACGCCGCAGAGACTGGAGAATGATTATGGATAAGATTTTGGCCCTTGCTGCCGCAGCAGCACTCGCCACTTCGATGGCTGCCCCGGCGATGGCCGGCGGCATGGACGAGCCCGTCGTGCCCGTCGTCGTCGCGGATGATGAAGATGACGAAGGCGCGTTCGCAGCCGCGTCCTCGATCCCCGCGCTGGCAGGCGGCTCGGGCGCCGCACTGGTCGTCGGTGGTCTGGCGCTGGCCGCGGTCATCGCCGCTGCGTCGAACGACGTGAAATCGTCGGGCGACACCGACTGAGCGCGCTGAACGTTCTTTCAAAAGGGCGGCCCCATGCGGCCGCCCTTTTTCGTTGCGCTGGGGTTTCCTCCGCGCGCGGATCGCAAGTGTTGCGTGGCGGACCAGTGACCCTTGCAGCATTGCGGCGCTATCAAGCCGGGGTCAGATGCCTTCCGCCGCGCCGGCCACTCCGAGGAACACCGCAAATCCGCCGATCAGCAGGCCGAGAACCAGCCAGAGCGCCTTTGTCCGCCAGTCGCTGTGATGCCGGTGCGGTTCAGACTTCGCCTGGCGGATCAGCGCCGCCTCGACGAGACCGGGCATGCGCGGGCCGAACCGCGCCAGAACGCGCGCCGTCTTCGCAAGGTCCTTGGCCGCCGCGCGCGGGCCGATCGACTGGCGGATGTAGTCCTCGACCACCGGCCGGGCGACCGTCCAGATGTTCATCTTCGGGTTGAGTGACCGGGCGACGCCCTCGACCACGACCATCGTGCGCTGCAGCAGGATCAGCTCGGTCCGCGTCTCCATGCCGAATCGCTCGGTGACCTCGAAGAGGTAGGCCAGCAGCTTGCCCATCGAGATCCGCGTCGCGTCCATGCCGAAGATCGGCTCGCCCACGGCGCGCAGGGCGCGGGCGAATTCGTCCACGTCACGGTCGGCGGGCACATAGCCGGCCTCGAAATGCACCTCGGCCACGCGCTTGTAGTCGCGGCGGATGAAGCCGAAGAGGATCTCGGCGTAGACGCGGCGGGTGTATTCGTCGATATGCCCCATGATCCCGAAATCGAGCGCGACGATGTCGCCGTTCGGCGCGACCTTGAGGTTGCCCTGGTGCATATCGCCGTGGAAGAAGCCGTCGCGCAGCGCGTGGTTCAGGAACAGCTGCAGCACGCGTTCGGACAGCGCGACGCGGTCGTGCCCGGCGGCGTCCAGCGCGTCGTTGTCACCCAGCGGAATGCCCTCGGCCCAGCCGAGGGTCATCACGCGGCGCCCGGACAGGTTCCACTTCACCTGCGGCAACTGGAAGCCCGCATCGTCGGCGGTATTGGCGGCGTATTCGCTGGCGGCCGCGGATTCGAGCCGAAGGTCCAGCTCGCCCAGCACGGTCTGTTCGAAATGCTCGACCACGTCGTGCGGACGCAGGCGGCGGGACGAGGGCGACAGCAGCTCGATGATGCCGGCGGCGAGATAGAAGGCATCGATGTCCTTGCGGAACGCACGCTCGATGCCCGGGCGCAGGACCTTTACCGCGACGGGCTCGAGGCTGTCACGCAGGAGCGCCTTGTGGACCTGCGCGATCGAGGCGGCGGCGACCGGCTCGCTCAGCTCGGCATAGATGTCGTCGACGCGCTGGCCCAGCTCGACCTCGATCTGCGCGCGGGCGACCGACAGCGGGAAGGGCGGCAGCTTGTCCTGCAGGATGCGCAGCTCGCGCGCCATGTCGTCGCCCACGACGTCGGGCCGCGTCGACAGGATCTGCCCGAACTTGATGTAGGCGGGCCCGAGCGCGGTCAGCGCGCGCACCACCGGCGGCTGCGACGGATCGCCCTCGTCGCCGAGCCACTTGAACGGCCAGCCCAGCACACGCGCGCCGGCGCGCAGCGGAGCGGGCGCGTCGACGGCGTCGAGGATCGCGCCCATCGCGCCGGTGCGCTCCAGCGTGGCGCCGGTGCGGACCAGCCGCCAGATGTTGTGCGGTCCGCGCATTCAGAGCTTCCAACCGGAATGCAGACAGGCGATTCCCATCGACAGGTTGCGATACTTCGCCTGCTCGAACCCGGCGTCGCGGACCATGCCCAGGAACGTCTCCTGGTCGGGGAAGCGGCGGATCGACTCGACGAGGTACTGGTAGCTGTCGCGGTCGCCCGCGATCGCCTGGCCCATGCGCGGGATGATGTTGAAGGAATAGAGGTCGTAGATCTTCTGCATCAGGTCGTTCGGGATCTGGCTGAACTCGAGCACCATCAGCCGGCCTCCGGGACGCAGGACACGGAAGGCCTCGGCCAGCGCGACCTCGGGTCGGGTGACGTTCCGGATGCCGAACGACACCGTGTAGACGTCGAAACTGTTGTCGGGGAAGGGCAGGGCCATCGCGTCGCCCACCACCCAGTCGAGCGCGTCCGCGCGCTCGGTCGCCTCGGCGCGCTGGCGGCCGGCGACCAGCATGGATTCGGTCAGGTCCAGCACGCAGGCGCGCGCGCCGGCTCCCGCGCGGTCGAGGAAGCGGAAGGCGATGTCGCCGGTGCCGCCGGCCACGTCGAGCAGGTACTGGCCAGGACGCGGCGCCAGCCAGTCCATCATGGCGTCCTTCCACAGCCGGTGGATGCCGATGGACATGGCGTCGTTCATCACGTCGTATTTCGACGCGACCGAGGTGAAGACCCCGCGCACGCGACCCGCCTTTTCGGCCTCGGGCACCTCGGAAAAGCCGAAATGCGTGCGCCGATCGTCCTGCTCTGTCATGGCTTTGGCGCCCTCTCGTGACCTGTCCCGCGTGTTTACTGGGATGTGGTGCGAAGGACAAACAGGGAAATCCCCGTGCTTGCATTCGCCGCAGGCCCTGCCGACAAACGCGGCCGAACCCGCGAAGGAGCACCGCCCATGCCCGAACTGCCCGAGGTCGAAACCGTCATGCGCGGGCTCGCTCCGGTGATGGAGGGGCGGCGGATCGCGCACGCGCAGGTTAACAGGCCCGACCTGCGCTGGCCGTTTCCCGACCGGATGGCCGAGCGGCTGACCGGCGCCCGGGTCCAGCGGCTGCGGCGGCGGTCGAAATACATCCTGGGCGATCTCGACACCGGCGAGACGCTGCTGGTGCACCTCGGCATGTCGGGGCGGATGCTGATCTCGGGGGGCGGGTCGACGCGGGAAGGCACGGCGCAGTTCGTGCACGCGCATCCCGCGCCCGAAAAGCACGACCACGTGGTACTGGACATGGAGGGCGGCGGGCGCGTCACGTTCAACGATCCGCGCCGCTTCGGGGCGATGGACCTGATGCCGACGGACGCCGCCGACAACCATCCGCTGCTGGCGCATCTGGGTCCCGAGCCCTTCGGCAACGCCTTTTCCGGCGCGTACCTCGCGCAGGTGCTGAAGGGGCGCAACACGCCGATCAAGGCGGCGCTGCTGGACCAGAAGGTGGTCGCGGGGCTGGGCAACATCTACGTGTGCGAGGCGCTTTACCGGGCGCGCATCCACCCGGCGCGCAAGGCCCGTCGAATCGCCGCGGCACGGCTCGAGGCGCTGGCGCCGATCATCCGCGACGTGCTTTCCGAGGCGATCGAGGCCGGCGGGTCGAGCCTGCGCGACTACCGGCAGGCCGATGGCGCGCTTGGGTATTTCCAGCACCGGTTCGACGTCTACGGCCGCGAGGGCGAGCCGTGCCGCACGCCGGAGTGCGGCCAGACGATCCGCCGCATGGTGCAATCGGGGCGGTCCAGCTTCTACTGCCCGCGATGTCAAAGATAGCTTGAACCGGCTTGCCAAGGTGTTAAGGCTGGGCGCCTGACGGAACCGGAGGGACGAAGTCATGGCCTACGAGACGATCGTCGTCGACGTCGAAGATCATGTCGCGACCATCAGGCTGAACCGGCCCGATGCGCTCAACGCTCTGAATTCCCAATTGCTGGGCGAGCTGTCGACCGCGCTGACCGAGGCCGACCGCAACGACAAGGTCCGTTGCATCGTGCTGACCGGCTCGGCCAAGGCCTTCGCCGCGGGGGCCGACATCAAGGAGATGTCGCAGAAGACCTTCGTCGAGATGTTCCTGCAGGACTACTTCGGCAACGAGGCCGCCGCGATCGCCCGCGTGCGCAAACCGATCATCGCGGCCGTCGCCGGCTACGCGCTGGGCGGCGGGTGCGAGCTGGCGCTGATGTGCGATTTCATCATCGCCGCCGACACCGCCAAGTTCGGCCAGCCCGAGATCAACCTGGGCGTGGTCGCCGGCATCGGCGGCACGCAGCGCCTGACGCGCTTCGTGGGCAAGTCGAAGTCGATGGACATGCACCTGACCGGGCGATTCATGGATGCCGAGGAAGCCGAACGCGCTGGCCTCGTCAGCCGCGTCGTGCCGGCCAAGAAACTGCTGGAAGAGGCGCAGAGCGCGGCCGCCAAGATCGCCGAGAAGTCACTGCTGGCCAGCATGGCGGTCAAGGAGGCGGTGAACCGCTCCTACGAGACGACCCTGTCCGAGGGCCTGCTGTTCGAACGCCGCCTGTTCCACTCGATGTTCGCCACGGACGACCAGAGCGAAGGCATGGCGGCGTTCATGGAAAAGCGCACCGCGCAGTTCCGCGACCGCTAGATCTCAGGTTTCACGCGGTCCGCGCATCTGCGTGATCGACTGCTGAATGCGGCGCCATTCGGCGGCGTCCTGCTCCTGTCCGCTTTGTTCGGAGTTGCGCGCGCGGCGGGCCGCCTCGGCCTCGGCCCTCGGGCCGAGCGAGCGGTAGAGCGCGTGGGCATACTCGGAAACCTTGACCGGTGACAGCATGGCAATCCTCCCTTCCCTGTACTCGAGGGTATGACGCCAACCGCGACCGGGCGCCCGGGTTCCGCGACATCGCCACGATGGGGTTTGCAATCGGCGGGAATCCGTCTATAGGCGCCTCCAGACATGCGCGTGCAGCCCGCTCTGGCTAGAATCGACTCCGTGGGATCGGAGGGCCACGGGATCGTGCGCGTCACACATTTGGACGAACAGGACGAACACCATGGCCAACACACCCCAGGCAAAGAAGCGCGCCCGCCAGAACGAGAAGCGCTATGCCGTCAACCGCGCGCGCCGCTCGCGCATCCGCACCTTCCTGCGCAAGGTCGAAGAGGCAATCGCCGCCGGCGACCAGAGCGCCGCGAAGGCCGCTCTCGAGGCTGCCCAGCCCGAGCTGATGCGTGGCGTCACCAAGGGCGTGATGCACAAGAACACCGCGTCGCGGAAAATGTCGCGCCTCTCCTCGCGGGTGAAAGCGCTGGGCTAAGACCCCATCATCTTGTTAATCGTTTACGGGGCGTCACATTATGTGGCGCCCTTAGTCTTTTGGTCACCTTTTTATGACAGCTCCTGAGATTCTTTTGTCGCAATTCCTGAGTCAAGTTTGAAGTGTAGTTGCCGCCCGCGAAGCAAGCTTGGTAATTTGCCCCTGCGAGTCACATCGCAGGGGGGACAGGTCAATCACGCCCGGCAGGCAGAGCCGGGACAGGTCTTCGAAGCGTCAGCCACCGGCGTCATGGGACCTGAAGTGTACCCGACCGTGTCCAAGCACAATTCGGACCTCAACGGTCCCGATCCGTCGGGAACCGTACGGTAACGATATTGGTCCAGCCCGTTTCCGGTCATCGGAAACGGGACAGGCACGCCGTTCCTCCTGCGCAAGAATCAGACCGCCAGGGCCAGTGGCGCTGCGATGACCGAAAGAACGGAATGGACGGGATGACAAAAGAACAATGGGGCGCGTTGCAGGGCGATCTTTGCAAGACGGTCGGGCAGAACAGCTATGCCACGTGGCTTGAGCCGCTGACCTTCGAAAGCGCCGACACGGACGGCGTGCTTCGGCTGAGCGCTCCGACCTCGTTCTTCTGCACCTACGTCACGCAGAATTACGGCGACCTGCTGCTGTCCAAGGTCGCGCGGGTGAACCCGGGCATCCGCCGGATCGCCATCTCGGCCGCCTCTATGCGCAAGGCGCCGGCGCCCAAACCCGCGACAGTCGAGGCGCCCCAGCCCGTCGCCGCGCGCAAGGACCTGCCCGGCGCGCCGCTGGACGCGCGGTTCACCTTCGACCGGTTCATCGTCGGCAAGCCCAACGAGCTGGCCCACGCCGCCGCCAAGCGCGTGGCCGAGGGGGGGCAGGTCACGTTCAATCCGCTGTTCCTGTATGGTGGCGTCGGCCTCGGCAAAACGCACCTGATGCACGCCATCGCGTGGGAGCTGCGCGAGCGGTCGCCCGAGCTGACCGTTCTGTATCTGTCGGCCGAGCAGTTCATGTACCGCTTCGTGCAGTCGCTGCGCGAGCGCAAGATGCTGGACTTCAAGGAGATGTTCCGCTCGGTCG
>NZ_JBELMH010000040.1:29126-30557 GCF_042096055.1 Citreimonas sp.
CAGTCGCTGCGCGAGCGCAAGATGCTGGACTTCAAGGAGATGTTCCGCTCGGTCGACATCCTGATGGTCGACGACGTGCAGTTCATCGCCGGCAAGGACAGCACGCAGGAAGAGTTCTTCCATACGTTCAACGCGCTGGTGGATCAGAACAAGCAGATCATCATCTCGGCCGACCGCGCGCCGGACGAGATCAAGGACCTGGAAAACCGCATCCGCTCGCGTCTGCAGTCGGGCCTGGTAGTCGACCTGCACCCGACCGACTACGAATTGCGCCTGGGCATCCTGCAGTCGAAGGTCGAGACCTACCGCGAGCATTACCCGCGCCTCGAGATCGCCGACGGCGTGCTGGAATTCCTCGCCCACCGGATCAGCACCAACGTCCGCGTGCTGGAAGGTGCGCTGACGCGGCTCTTCGCCTTCGCCTCGCTGGTGGGCAAGCCGATCGACATGGACCTGGTGCAGGACAGCCTGTCGGACGTGCTGCGCGCGTCCGAGCGCAAGATCTCGATCGACGAGATCCAGCGCAAGGTGGCCGAGCACTACAACATCCGCCTGTCCGACATGGTCGGGCCCAAGCGCGTGCGCAACTTCGCCCGGCCGCGGCAGGTGGCGATGTACCTGTGCAAGCAGCTCACAAGCCGGTCGCTGCCCGAGATCGGGCGCCGCTTCGGCGGGCGCGACCACACCACCGTCATGCACGGCGTGAAGCGCATCGAGGAGCTGCGCCAGCAGGACGGCCAGATCGACGAGGACGTGGAACTGCTGCGCCGCGCGCTCGAGGCCTGAGGCGCCCGGACAACAAGGCGTTGCGGGGCGGTCCGGGCGGCCGCCCTTTGCCTTGACGGGGCGCTTTTCGCGTCGGACAAAACAGGAAAATAGTGACTATCGGCGGGCGCGGCCCTTGGCTAGGCTGCCCGTCCGGGGTGCGAAGGGGACAATCGGGATGAAGATCAGCATTGAACGGGCCACGCTGCTGCGCGCGGTGGCGCAGGCGCAGTCGGTCGTCGAACGGCGCAACACGATCCCGATCCTGGCGAACGTGCTGATCGACGCCGAGGGCAACACCGCCACGTTCCGCGCCACGGATCTGGATATCGAGGTGCTGGACCGCGCGCCGGCGATGGTCGAGCGCGCCGGCGGCGCCACCGTGTCGGCCGTGACCCTGCACGAGATCGTGCGCAAGCTGCCCGACGGCGCGATGGTCGTGCTGGACGAGGACAGCGCTGCGGGCCGCCTGAGCGTGTCGGCGGGCCGCTCGCACTTCTCGCTCGCGACGCTGCCGAAGGAAGATTTCCCGGTCATGGCGTCGTCGGAATACGCGTCGAACTTCTCGGCCAAGGCCGAGGTGCTGCGCCGCCTGTTCGACAAGTCGAAGTTCGCCATCTCGACCGAGGAGACGCGGTACTACCTCAACGGCGTCTACATGCACGT
>NZ_JBELMH010000041.1:0-5606 GCF_042096055.1 Citreimonas sp.
CCGGCCGAGGCGCCGCTGCTCCCGGTCTGGATGATGCCGCAGGGCGCGCATGCGGACCTGCGCGCCAAGGCCTTCCTCGACTTCCAGAACGACGTGAAGGTCTCGGACGTGGAACTGGCCGCGCAAGAAGGCTTCGAGTCGGTCGAGCACACCAAGCGCTACACCACACTGGGCATGGCGACGGACCAGGGAAAGCTGAGCAACATCAACGGGCTGGCGGTTCTGTCTCAGGCGCTGAACGCACCGATCCCGCAGGTCGGCACCACCACCTTCCGGCCGCCCTACACGCCGGTGTCGATGGGCGCCATCGCGGGCGAGGCGCGCGGCGCGCTGTTCCAGCCGATCCGCCGCACGCCGCTGCACGACTGGCACGAGGCCAGCGGCGCCACGTGGGAACCGGTGGGCCAGTGGCGCCGACCCTATTGCTATCCCCGCGCGGGCGAGGACGCGCACGCCGCCGTCGCGCGCGAGATCAATGCGACGCGCGGCAGCCTCGGGTTGCTCGACGCCTCGACGCTGGGCAAGATCGTGGTTAAGGGACCCGATGCGGGCCGCTTCCTCGACATGCTCTACACCAACATGATGAGCACGCTGAAACCGGGCAAATGCCGCTACGGCCTGATGTGCTCGGAAAACGGCTTCCTCATCGACGACGGCGTTGTCGCGCGGCTGGATGACGAAACGTACCTCTGCCACACGACCACCGGCGGCGCCGACCGCATCCATGCCCACATGGAGGACTGGCTTCAGACCGAGTGGTGGGACTGGAAGGTCTACACCGCCAACCTGACCGAGCAATTCGGCCAGATCGCCGTTGTCGGCCCCAACGCCCGCAAGCTGCTGGAAAAGCTGGGCGGCATGGACGTCTCGGCCGAGGCACTGCCCTTCATGGGTTTCGCCGAGGGCCAGCTTGCCGGCCATCCGGTCCGCGTCTACCGCATCTCGTTCTCCGGTGAGCTCAGCTACGAGATCGCCGTGCCCGCCGGGCAGGCCCGCGCGCTGTGGGACAGGATCGTCGATGCCGGCGCCGAATGGCACATCACCCCCTACGGCACAGAGGCGCTGCACGTGATGCGCGCCGAGAAGGGCTTCATCATGATCGGGGACGAGACCGACGGCACGGTGATCCCGCAGGATCTGGGCCTCGACTGGGCGATCTCGAAGAAGAAGGACGACTACCTGGGCAAGCGCGCGCAGGCCCGTCCGCACATGACCGATCCGGACCGCTGGAAGCTGGTCGGACTGCAGACCCTCGACGGCTCGGTCCTGCCCGACGGCGCCTATGCCGTGGCCGACGGCAGCAACGCCAACGGCCAGCGCAACACCGAAGGGCGCGTGACCTCAAGCTACCATTCGCCGACGCTGGGGCGGGGCATCGCCATGGGCCTCGTGTATCGCGGCCCGGACCGCATAGGCGAGGTGCTGCGCTTCATGCGCGACGACGGCAAGACCGCGGTCGAGGCGCGCATCGTCGATCCGGTGGTCTTCGATCCCGAGGGGGCAAAGCAGAATGTCTGAGACGGTCCTGCCGCTGGGCGGCGCGAAGGTCGACGGCCTCGTCACAGTCGGGGAGATGGCGCTGGGGATGATCTCGCTGCGCGGCACGCTGGAGTCCGAGGCGATCGCCACGGCGGTGACCGAGCTTGCCGGCGCCGCCATGCCCCAGCCGTTGAAAGCCAGCGCCCAGGGCGACCGCGCGCTGCTGTGGATGTCGCCGGACGAGCTGCTGATCGTGCTGCCCCACGCCGAGGCGCCGCAGGCCGCGCACGACCTCGCGGGTCGCCTTTCCGGCGAGCATACGCTGGTCGCCGACGTCTCGGATGCGCGCGCGGTCTTCGCGCTGAGCGGCGACGACGCGCGCCTGCGCGAGACGCTGGCCAAGCTTACGCCGGCCGATCTGTCGCCCGGTGCCTGTCCCTCGGGCACCGTGCGCCGCACGCGTCTGGCGCAGATCCCGGGCGCGATCTGGCTGTCCGAGCCGGGCACCGTGCGCGTGCTGTGCTTCCGCTCGGTCGCGCGCTACGCCTTCGACCTGCTCGCGACGGCCGCCGCGCCGGACGCCCCGGTCGGCGTTTACTGAACACGCGCAACGGGTTGCGCCGACGCTCTGCGCTGCTAGGCTACGCACGACCAGCGTACCAGTATCGGAGAGTACACGATGAAGACCGTCTTCCACCGCGCGCGCGGCGCGATCCTGCATGGCGCTGCGGGCGCGCTTCTGCTCGGCGCCACGGCGCTGACCGGCGTGGTCGCGCAGACCGCCCCGGCCGCCGCGCAAGCTGCGCGTACCCTGTGCAAGATCGATCTCAACAGCCGCCAGAAGGGTTGGATCGCGCCCGAGATCCTGTTCCTGCGCGACGGCGCGCGCGTGATGGTCGTGGACGGCATCGTGCTGATGAACAACGACGAACAGCCGGTCGAGGCCAGGATCGCCGACGAACGCGCGGACCGCGTCACCTACACGTGGGAGGTCCGGTCGAAGGACATCGGCGGCCGGATCGTGCGCATGAAGTACCGCGCCACGCGCTTCAAGCAGGACGGCGCCGTCTCGGTCTCGGCGCTGCCGCTGGGCTATGCCAACAGCTTCACCGCACGCGGGCGCTGCGACGCCATCCAGTGACCCCCCACGCCGCCCGGCGGGCCAAGTGACGCGGCGACACTTGACCTCACGCGGCGGGCGGCACACGTAAGGGGCAACGCCAACAACCAACGAGGGGTGACAACCATGGCTTTCGAACTTCCCGATCTTCCCTATGCCCACGATGCGCTTGCCTCCAAGGGCATGTGCCAGGAAACGCTCGAATATCACCACGACATCCACCACAAGGCCTATGTCGACAACGGCAACAAGGCCATCTCGGGCACCGAGTGGGAGAACAAGAGCGTCGAGGAGATCGTCAAGGGCACCTACGATCCCAACGCCGTCGCGCAGTCGGGCATCTTCAACAATGCTTCGCAGCACTGGAATCACACCCAGTTCTGGGAGATGATGGGTCCGGGTGCCACCGGCATGCCCGGCGAACTGGAAAGCCGTCTGAACGACGCCTTCGGCTCGGTCGACGACTTCAAGAAGGAATTCGCCGCGGCCGGTGCCGGCCAGTTCGGCTCGGGCTGGGCCTGGCTGGTGGTCGACAAGGACGGCAGCCTGAAGGTCACCAAGACCGAGAACGGCGTGAACCCGCTGTGCTTCGGTCAGACCGCGCTGCTGGGCTGCGACGTGTGGGAGCATTCCTACTACATCGACTTCCGCAACAAGCGTCCCGCCTACCTGCAGAACTTCCTCGACAACCTGGTGAACTGGGAAAACGTGGCCGAGCGCCTGTCCAAGGCCTGATCGCCACTACGACCCCGATCCAGGACGACGCCCCGGCCCGCAACGGCCGGGGCGCTCGCGTTTCAAGAACCGCCAAGTGGTGAATCGCCCTGCCGCCCCACTTCGACGCCCCGCCTTGTATCTTCACTTTGGCCCAAATACTCCGGGGGAGCCGGCCCGCAGGGACGGCGGGGGCAGAGCCCCGTCCAAGCCCATTCTCCCGGGGATCCCGATGACTTCTGCCCGCACCGGCGTTCTCGCCATGATCGCCGCCTGCGTCGTCTGGGGCCTCTCTCCGCTCTACTACAAGATGCTCTCGCACGTGCCGCCGCTCGAGGTGCTGGCACACCGCACCCTGTGGTCGCTGGTCAGCTTCGCGGTGCTGCTCGGTGTGCAGGGCCGGCTGCGGCTGCTGTCCGGCGCGCTGGGGTCGCCGCGCGCGGCCTTCCTCACCGCCGCGGCGGCGGTGGCGATCTCGTCCAACTGGTTCCTGTTCATTCTGTCGGTCCAGACCGGCCGCACCACCGAGGCGAGCCTGGGCTACTACATCTTTCCGCTGGTCGCGGTGCTGCTGGGCGTCCTGGCCTTCGGCGAGCGTCTCGCGCGCCTGCAATGGGCCGCCGTGGCGCTGGCCTGCGCGGCGGTCGTGGTGATGGTCTTGGGCGAGGGCGTGGCGCCGTGGATCTCGCTGATCATCGCCTTCACATTCGGCATCTACGGCCTTGTGAAGAAAGGCCTTTCCGTCGGCCCCGTCGTGTCGGTCACGGCCGAGGTCGCGGTGCTGGCGCCGCTGGCGCTCGGATGGCTCGCCTGGACGCACGGCGCGGGCGGAGGTGCCTACGGCGCGGACTGGGGCACCACCGCGCTGCTGATGGTCTCGGGTCCGCTGACGGCCGCGCCGCTGGTGCTGTTCTCGCGCGCGGCGACCCGCGTGCGCTACGCCACCGTGGGGCTGATCCAGTATCTCAACCCGACGCTGCAGTTCTTCTGCGCCGTCGTCGTCTTCGCCGAGCCCTTCACGCAAGTACACGCCATCATCTTCGGCCTGATCTGGGCAGCACTGGCGCTCTACTCGGCCTCGGCCTTCGCGTCCGACAGGGCGCGGCGCAGAAGACCCATCACCTCGGTGGCCGAGCCGCCCGAGTGAACGAAGTCCAGCAGCGACGCGTCGGCGAAGCCCGCGCCCACCACGTGGTCCATCAGCGCGCGCAGCGGCGCCCAGAAGCCGTTGACATCCATCAGAACGATCGGCTTGGCGTGCAGGCCCAACTGGCGCCAGGTCAGCGCCTCGAAGAACTCGTCGAGCGAGCCCGCGCCGCCCGGCATCACCACGATCGCGTCGGCGTTCATCAGCATGACCTTCTTGCGCTCGTGCATCGTCTCGGTGACCACGAACGAGGTCAGGTCCCGCTTGCCCACCTCGAGATCCATCAGGTGCTTGGGGATCACGCCGAACGTGCGCCCGCCGGCCTCCTGCGCCGCGCGCGCCACGGTGCCCATCAGGCCCACGTCGCCCGCGCCGTAGACCAGTTGCCAGCCCGCGTCGGCGATGGCGCGCCCCAGCGCGGTGGCCTGATCGGCATGCGCGGGGTCGGTGCCCATGCGCGAGCCGCAGTAGACGCAGATGGATGTGGTGGACATGGCACGCTCCGCCGTAAAGGAAATCTCGATTTTGACCGGTGATAGTCCGGCTGATATACGGGCTCAACCGCCGTCTGTGACGGTGTTTCGGGGGATGACGGGATGACCAGCGCGGGGATCGGCGCATGAGCAGGGCTGCGCTGTTCGGCGGGCTGGCGGCCGGCGCCGCGGCGGTGGTCGTGGCCGCCGTCTTGGGCGGCGCGTGGCTGGCGCCGCAGCGGGACGCGCGCGCCGACGATCCCGCGGATGCCGAGCCGACAGTTGCGCGCGTCGCCACGCCGCCCGCCGGGGAACGCACGGATGATCCCGCCGCCGAACAGGCGTCCACCGCGGCGCCGGTGCAGCCGGTTTCCGATGCGCGGCCAGGCGGTTCCGTGACCGCGCCGGCGCCCGAACAGGCCGTCGCGACGCCGGGTGAGGCGGTGGCCGACGCTTCGCACGGCGACACCGCCACCGCGTCGTCTTCCCCGGCGCCCGCCGTCGCAGACAGCGAACCGGCGGCGCCGGCTCCGGTCGCCACCACCTCGGGCGCACCCGTCCTGCCCGGCGATACGGATCCCGTTGCCCTCGCCCGCGTCGCGGCGCCCGAGGCACCCGGCATCGCCGAGGACGGCGGCGCGGTCCCGCAGACGGGCGTCGCCATGCCCGCCTT
>NZ_JBELMH010000041.1:5706-29348 GCF_042096055.1 Citreimonas sp.
GCATCGCCGAGGACGGCGGCGCGGTCCCGCAGACGGGCGTCGCCATGCCCGCCTTTGACCTCGTGCGCGCCGAGACCGACGGCAGTGCGCTGGTCGCCGGCTCGGCCGAGCCGGGCGCACGGATCGACGTCCTGCTGAACGGGTCCGTCGCCGCCAGCGCCGATGCCGGCCGCGACGGCCGCTTCGCCGTCTTCCTCGACATGCCCGCGGATGGCGGCGCGCAGGTGTTCGCCCTGCGGCAGACCGCCGGCGACATGGTCATCGACTCGCGGGACGAGGTCATCGTCGCTCCGCGCATGCCCGTCGCCTCGGAGACGCCGGATGCCGAGGTCGAAACCGATCTCGCCCGCGTGCAGCCCGCCGGCGACGAAAAAGCCGTCGAGACCGAGGGCCCGACCGTTGGCGAGACGGCTGCGCAGGACGCGACGGCCGTCGCGACCGCCCAGCCCCCCGCCACGCCGGCCAGCCCGGACCTGCCACAAGACCGCGTCTCCGCGACGCAGGCGGCGGCGACTGCGGCCGACCCGCAGCGTGTCGCGGTCCCGGACGCGACCGGACCGGCCCCGGAGCTTCCCGCCGCCACGGACACCGCCCTTGTCGCGGCCGCGCCCGAGACGGCTGAGAGGGCATCAACCGTCACCGAGGACACCGCCTCGGGTGACGCGCCCGCCCAGACGCCGGACGACCAGGCTGCCTCCATGCCGCAGAACCCCGCAGCACCGGCCGTCGAGGACACCGAGACCGCCGGCGCTGCCGCAAGCGCCGAATCTCCCTTCGCCGCCAGCACGCCGCCGCAGACGCCGGTCCTGCCGGCGCAGACCGCGCAGCCGCAGGCGCCGGATGCGTCCGGGGCGCCCGTCGCACTGGCCGCCGCGCCCGTGCCCGCGCCCGATCCGGCCGATCCCGCGCGGCCCATGGTGCTGCGCTCGACCCCGCAGGGGGTCGAGGTTATGCCCGACGTGCCGCTCGCCCCCGGACAGGTGGCGCTCGACCAGATCACCTACGACGACAGCGGTGCGGTTCAGGTCGCAGGGCGCGGCGACGGCGGCGGCTTCGTGCGGCTCTACCTCGACAACGCGCCGGTCGCGACCGCCCAGATCGCCGCCGACGGGCGCTGGCGCACCACGCTGCCGCAGGTCGACACCGGCACCTACACGCTGCGCGTCGACCGCATCGAACCCGACGGCACCGTCGCCGCCCGCGCCGAGAGCCCGTTCCGCCGCGTCGATCCCGACCTGCTGAGCCAGGCGCGCGCCGACGGCGCGGCGATCAGCGTCACGGTCCAGCCCGGCAACACGCTGTGGGGCATCTCGCGCATCCGCTACGGCGAGGGGATCGACTACGTGCGCATCTTCGACGCCAACCGCGACCAGATCCGCGATCCCGACCTGATCTATCCCGGCCAGATCTTCGATCTGCCGGAATGATCGCCGCCGCGACGGCACGGCCTCTTTCGGACGCCGCCGCCAGACGCTAGGCAGGGGCCGGAAAGGATCGCCATGGCCACCGACACCACCGAAGGCGCGAAGCCGCGCGATGATGCCGCCCGCCACGCGCGCGAGCGTGCCGAGGCGCGCGGCGCCGAGGCCGAGCGCCGCGAGGCCGACCGCCGCGACGCCGCCGCCATCGCCGCCGAGGAGCGCCGCTCGGGCCTGCGCACGATCCGCAAGGTCGGCCCGTACCTGTGGCCCGCCGACAAGCCTTGGGTGAAGCGCCGCGTTGTGATCGCGCTGGGGCTGCTGACGCTGGCCAAGGTGATCTCGGCCTTCACGCCGATCCTCTACAAGTACGCCGTCGACACCCTGTCGGGCGAGGCGTCCGACCTGCTGCTGGGCGCGGTCGGGCTGACCGTGGCCTACGGCCTCGCGCGGCTGATGTCGGGCGGCTTCCAGCAACTGCGCGACGCGGTCTTCTCGAAGGTCGGCCAGCGCGCGCTGCGCCAGCTCGCGCTCGAGACGTTCACCCACATCCACCGGCTGAGCCTGCGCTACCACATCACCCGCAAGACCGGCGGGCTGTCCCGCATCATCGAGCGCGGCGTGAAGGGGGTCGAGTTCCTGCTACGCTTCCTGCTGTTCTCGATCGTGCCGCTGTTCCTCGAGCTGCTGCTGGTCGCGGTGATCCTCTTCTTCGCGTTCGACGTCTGGTACCTGGCCGTCGTGGTCGTCACCATCGGCGCCTACGTGCAGTTCACCTTCAAGGTGACCGAGTGGCGGGTGAAGCTGCGGCGCGAGATGAACAAGCAGGACACCGACGCCAACCAGAAGGCGATCGACAGCCTGCTGAACTTCGAGACGGTGAAGTATTTCGGCGCCGAGGCGCGCGAGGCCGCGCGCTACGACCGCGCCATGCAGAACTACGAATCCGCCGCGATCCGCACGGCGACCTCGCTGGCCTTCCTGAACTTCGGGCAGACCTTCATCATCACCGCGGGCCTCGTGATCGTCATGGTGATGGCGGCGCTCGGCGTGCAGTCGGGCGCGCTGACGGTGGGCGATTTCGTGATGGTCAATGCCTACATGATCCAGCTCACCATGCCGCTGGGCTTTCTCGGCACGGTGTACCGCGAGATCCGGCAGGCCCTGACCGACATGGGCGAGATGTTCGACCTGCTCGAACAGCCGCGCGACGTCGACGATCGCCCCGGTGCCGGGCCGATCCGGGTCGACCGCGGCGTGGTGCGGTTCCGCGACGTGCGCTTCGGCTACGATCCCGCGCGGCCCATCCTCAAGGGCATCGACCTCGACGTGGGTGCGGGCGAAAGCGTGGCGCTGGTCGGGCCGTCGGGGTCCGGCAAGTCGACGATCGGCCGGTTGCTCTTCCGCTTCTACGACGTGGGCGGCGGCGCCATCACCATCGACGGGCAGGACATCCGCGAGGTGACGCAGGACAGCCTGCACGCGGCGATCGGCGTGGTGCCGCAGGACACGGTGCTGTTCAACGACACGATCCGCTACAACATCGCCTACGGGCGCGAGAACGCGACCGACGCGCAGATCCACGCCGCCGCCCGCGCCGCCCAGATCCACGACTTCGTCGTCTCGCTGCCCGAAGGCTACGACACCCAGGTCGGCGAGCGCGGCCTGAAGCTCTCGGGCGGCGAGAAGCAGCGCGTCGGCATCGCCCGCACGCTGCTCAAGGACCCGCCGATCCTGCTGCTGGACGAGGCAACCAGCGCGCTCGACACCGAGACCGAGGCCGAGATCCAGACCGCGCTCAAGCGCGCGGGCGAGGGGCGCACCGTGCTGACCATCGCGCACCGGCTGTCGACCATCGCCGACGTGGACCGCATCGTCGTGCTGCAGGACGGCCAGGTGGTAGAGGAGGGCACCCATGCCGACCTGCTGTCGCGCGGCGGCCGCTACGCCGCCCTCTGGGCGCGCCAGCAATCGGGCGAGGAAACCGCCTGAAAGCCGGGCCACCCGCTCACTGCTTCTTTGGTCCCCAAATATCCCGGGGGAATGCGGGCCGCAGGCGCGCAGGGGGCAGCGCCCCCGCCGGCGCCGCGCGCCAGCGCGGCGCCGGCCCCCGGGCGGCCCGCACAGGCGGGGCGCAAATCGCGCGCAAGCGCGAAAAGCGGTCCACAATTCTGACCGCATCCGTTGCGTATCGGAAACTTTCTTTCTAGACCGGAGCAAACGCACACGCAGCATACGGGGAAAGACATGGCCGATCGAGTGGACCGCCACGGATTGCAGGTCGACGCGCAGCTCGCGCGTTTCATCGAGGACGAGGCGCTGCCCGGTACCGAGGTCGCGGCCGACGCCTTCTGGCAGGGGCTGAGCGACCTCGCCCACGGCTTCGGCCCGCGCAACGCCGAACTGCTGGCGATCCGCGAGGACATGCAGCGCAAGATCGACCAGTGGCACAAGGCCCGCGCCAACCAGCCGCACGACCACGAGGCCTACAAGGCCTTCCTCGAAGAGATCGGCTACCTGCTGCCCGAGGGCGACGATTTCGAGATCGAGACCGCGAACACCGACCCCGAGATCGCCACCGTCGCCGGCCCGCAGCTGGTGGTGCCGATCACCAACGCGCGCTACGCGCTCAACGCCGCCAATGCGCGCTGGGGCAGCCTCTACGACGGGTTCTACGGCACCGACGCGATGGGCCGCAAACCGCCCGCGGGCGGCTACGACAAGGGCCGCGGCGCGCGTGTCGTCGCAAGGGCGCGCGTCTTCCTCGACCAGGCGTTCCCGATCGACGGCGGCAGCCATGCCGACGCCCGCCGCTACCATGTCAGCCAGGGCCAGCTCCTGGTCGACGACCGCCCGCTCGAGGATCCGTCCAAGTTCGTGGGCTTCCTCGGCCATCCGCGCGCGCCGCAGGCGGTGCTGCTGCGCAACAACGGGTTACACGTGGAACTGGTCTTCGACCGCACGCATTCCATCGGGTCGCGCGACCAGGCGGGGCTGGCCGACGTGCGGCTGGAATCGGCCGTCAGCGCGATCATGGATTGCGAGGATTCGGTCGCCTGCGTCGATGCCGAGGACAAGGTGCTGGCCTACCGCAACTGGCTGGGCCTGATGAAGGGCGACCTGACCGACACGTTCGAGAAGGGCGGCAAGACCGTCACCCGCGCCCTGCACGAGGACCCCGTCTACATCGCCGCGGGCGGCGGCGAGATCGCGGTCAAGGGTCGCGCGCTGATGCTGGTGCGCAACGTCGGCCACCTGATGACCAACCCCGCGATCCTCACCAAGGACGGCGAGGAGATCTTCGAAGGGCTGATGGACGCGATGGTGACCGTGCTGATCGCCAAGCACGACCTCGCCAAGTCCGAAGGCCTGCGCAACAGCCACACCGGCAGCGTCTACGTCGTAAAGCCGAAGATGCACGGCCCCGACGAGGTCGCCTTCACCGACGAGATCATGACCCATGTCGAGCAGGTGCTGGGCCTGCCGCGCGACACCGTCAAGCTGGGGATCATGGACGAGGAGCGCCGCACGACGGTGAACCTCAAGGAATGCATCCGCGCCGCGAAACGCCGCGTGGCCTTCATCAACACCGGCTTCCTCGACCGCACCGGGGACGAGATCCACACCTCGATGGAGGCCGGGCCGTTCTCGCGCAAGGACTTCATCAAGCGCAAGGCCTGGATCGGCGGCTACGAGAACCGCAACGTCGATATCGGCCTCGAATGCGGCCTGTCGGGCAAGGCGCAGATCGGCAAGGGCATGTGGGCCATGCCCGACAAGATGGCCGCCATGCTCGAGGCCAAGATCGAACACCCCAAGGCCGGCGCCAACTGCGCCTGGGTGCCGTCGCCCACCGCCGCCACGCTGCACGCGCTGCACTACCACCAGGTCGACGTCTTCGCCGTGCAGGACACCCTGCGCAAGGGCGGGCGCCGCGCGCACGTGGACACCGTGCTCGACATCCCGCTGGCCGCCTTCCGCAAGTGGAGCCGCGAGCAGATCACCCGCGAGGTCGAGAACAACGCGCAGGGCATCCTGGGCTACGTGGTGCGCTGGATCGACCATGGCGTGGGCTGTTCCAAGGTGCCCGACATCAACGACGTGGGCCTGATGGAGGACCGCGCCACCTGCCGGATCAGCAGCCAGCACATCGCGAACTGGCTGCACCACGGCGTGATCGCGCGCGACGACGCGATGGAGATCATGAAGCGCATGGCCGAGGTGGTTGACCGCCAGAACGCCGAGGACCCGACCTATCGCCCGATGGCGCCGGGCTTCGACGGGATCGCCTTCCAGGCGGCGTGCGACCTGGTGTTCGACGGGCGGGTCCAGCCCTCGGGCTACACCGAGCCGGTGCTGCATGCCCGGCGGCTCGAGCTCAAGGCGCGGGAGGCGGGCTGATCGTTGCGCCCCGCTCGTGCGGGTCGCCGGGGCGCGGCGCCTCGGCCCGCTCCGGGCAGCCCCGAATTTTGTTGGACTGAAAGCAGGGAGGTGACGACATGGCGGGACTTTCGCTGAGACGCGCGCGGACGATCATCCGCAAGACGCTGGACGAAGGGCGGCGGCTGGAGCTCAAGCCGCTGTCGGTCGTAGTGCTGGACGAGGGCGGCAACGTGCAGGCCTTCGAACGCGAGGACGGCGCGAGCCCGGGCCGCTTCCAGATCGCGCACGGCAAGGCCTACGGCGCGGTGATGCTGGGCATGCCCGGCTCGGCGCAGATGGCGCGGGCCGAGGCGCAGGCCTATTTCATCGCCTGCGCGAACGGCGCCCTGGGTGGCCAGATGGTGCCGGTGCCGGGCGGCATCCTGGTGCGCGACGCGAAGGGCCGTGTGCTGGGCGCGGTGGGCGTGACCGGCGACACCTCGGACAACGACGCCGCGGCCGGCAAGGTCGGCGTCGAGGCCGTGGGCCTGGTGCCCGAGATCTGAGGCGCGCGCCTATACCGGTTCTTCACCGGTGGGCGCGCATGCTGCGCAGGCGAGGCATCTGCCCGATAATGGGGCAGGTGGGCCGGGCCTGTGCGTCACCGCACCCATGTTGCACTTTTGCCCCCCGCCGATGGACGCTATGTAACGGGGGCAAAGGAGCGCGCGACATGTCCAGACCCGTGATCGGCATCATCGGCAACCAGCACCTGGTCAACGACCAGTACCCGACCCATGCGGGCGGCGTGATGAACTCCGAGGCGGTGGCGCAGGTGTCGGATTGCGTGCCGATGCTGATTCCCGCCGATCCGGCCTTCGTGTCGGTGGCCGAGCTTCTGGACATCTGCGACGGGTTCCTGCTGACCGGCGGCCGGCCCAACGTGCACCCCGAGGAATACGGCGAGGAGTGGACCGAGGCGCACGGCGCCCACGACCGCGCGCGCGACGCGGTGACCCTGCCCTTGGTGCGCGCCTGCGTCGAGCGGGGGCAGCCCGTCTTCGGTATCTGCCGCGGCTTTCAGGAGGTCAACGTGGCGATGGGCGGCTCGCTCTACCCCGAGATCCGCGACCTGCCGGGACGGATGAACCACCGGATGCCGCCCGACGGCTCGCTGGAGGAGAAGTTCGCCCTGCGCCACATCGTGACGCTGGTCGAGGGCGGCGCGTTCCACCGGCTGTTCGGCGCGACCGAGGTGATGACCAACACGCTGCACGGGCAGGGGATCAAGACCCCCGGCCGCCGCGTGGTGATCGAGGGGCACGCGCCCGACGGCACGCCCGAGGCGATCCGCGTCGACGGCGCGCCGGGCTTCACCCTGTCGGTGCAGTGGCACCCGGAATGGGACGCGGCGAACGACCCGGTCTCGCGCCCGCTGTTCCGGGCCTTCGGCGACGCCGCGCGGGCCTGGGCGCGGGGCCAGCGCGCGCCGCTTCAGCGCAGCGCCTGAGGCCATCGCGGGCGGTGTCTTACGATGGGACCCCGGGGCGGGTCATGCGAATCAATAGGTTACAGAGACGAATTAACCTTTCGTCAGGACTCTGACCCGCCCGACGCGGGATCAGACCGGCGTCGCGCGGCGCTGCGGCCAGACCTCGAGCACCCCGGCCAGCAGGACCAGCGCGCCGCCTGCGAGTTCGAGCGGGGCGAGGTGTTCGCCCGCCAGGATGGCGGCCGAGGCGGCGCCGACCAGCACCTCGGACATCAGCAGGATGCCGACGCGCGCGGGGTCGAGCCGCGCGGTGGCCCAGATCAGCAGCGCGATGGCGCCCGACCACCAGATCGCCCCGGTGCCGAGCGCCAGCCACAACGCCGCCCAGCCATCTGCCGACGCGACGCCGCCGGGCGCGCCCAGAAGCGGGACGCAGGCCAGCGCCGTCAGCGTGGCGCCGGCGGCGAAGACGCAGGCCGCCGTCGCGGGCGGCAGCGCCGGGCCGGTGCGGATGCCGGTGGACGAGACCGACCACATCACGCCCGCGATCAGGCCCATCCATTCTCCCGCGCCGCGCGGCAGCGGCGCGCCGCCGCCCGCGCCCAGCATCACCGCCAGCCCCCCGAGCCCGATCGCCACCGCCACCAGCCGCAGCACCGGCGTGCGCAGGCCGAAGACGAACCGCGCGATCAGCACGCTCCAGACCGGAGTGAGGAAATAGAGCAGCGCCACCAGCGCCACGCGCCCGTAGAGGAACCCGATCGAGTAGAGCGCGAAGGCCGCGCCCCCCAGCGCCACCGGCCCGGCGCCGGCCCAGCCCGCGCGCAGCACGACGCCCCGGCCGCGCAGCGCGAAGGGCAGCAGCAGCGCCGTGGCGGCGGCGGTGATCGCCGCCGTGCCCCAGGCGCCGCCCAGCCCCGCATCGGCCAGCGCGCGCACCGGGATCCAGTAGAACCCCCAGAGCACGCCGCTTGCCAGCACCAGTGCCGTGGCCAAACGGGTTTCGCCGCTTTCGGTCATGGGTCCCCAAGGCTGCGGAAGGTCGGCGCCCCGCGCCGCGGGACTGCCCGTCAGATGACGAAATCGAAGCGCTTTCGCAAGGGCAGGGCGCGGACGCGTTCGCCGGTCAGGTCGAACAGCGCGTTGGCCAGCGCGGGCGCCGCGGGCGGTGTGCCGACCTCGCCGATGCCGCCCAGACGCTCCTGCACCTGCAGGATGCGCGTCTCGACCTGCGGCATCTGGGTCATGCGCAGCGGCTCGTAATCGGGGAAGTTCCGCTGCTGGGCCACGCGCCCGTCGAAGGTGATCTCCTCGCCGATGGCGGCGGAGAGGCCATAGACCATAGCACCGGTCAGCTGCGCCTCGATGATGCCGGGGTCGAGTGCCACGCCCGGATCGGCGGCGATCCAGGCGCGGGTCAGGCGGATGGCGCCGTCCTGGACCGCGACCTCGATCACCATGGCGACGGGCGTGCCGAAGGAATAGACCATCGCGACGCCGCGGCCGGTGCCCTCGGGCCTGGCCGAATCCCAGCCGGACATGTCGCGCACCGCCTCGAGCACGCGCCAGGCGGGCTCCCACTCGTCATAGGTGGCGTCCATGCGGAATTGCAGCGGGTCGGCGCCGGCGGCATGGGCCAGCTCGTCGACGAAACTTTCGTGGTAGAAGCCGTTATGCGACGCGCCGACCGAGCGCCAGAAGCCCACCGGCACGTCGAGATCGGCGAGGTAGCCGCGCACGCGGTAGTTCGGCACCGCGTAGGGCTGGTTGAACAGCCCGTCGACGTGCACCTTGTCCGGCCCGCCCGGCGCGAAGCCGGTCCAGCGGTCCAGCGCCTGGCGCGACACCGACGGGCCGGATACGGCCGCGTCGATCAGCACCGGGCGGCCGTCCAGCACCGCGCCGCGCATCCGCGCGATGGTGCCGGGGCGGTAGAAGTCGTGGGTCATGTCCTCTTCGCGCGACCAGGTCAGCTGCACCGGCGTGCCGGGCACCGCCTTGGCGACGCGCGTGGCGTAGACCGAGAAGTCGAGTTCGCCCCGCCGGCCGAAGCCGCCGCCCATCAGCGTGGTGTTCACCTCGACCTGCTCGGGCGAGAGGCCCGCCTCGGCGGCGCAGGCGTCGCGGATGAAGGTCGGCGCCTGGTTGCCGCACCACAGGCGCAGGCCCTCGGGGGTGATCCAGGCTGTGGCGTTCATCGGCTCCATCGTCGCATGGGCAAGGAACGGCGTGCGGTATTCGGCGGAGATTTCCGTGGCACCCGCGGGCAGGGTTTCCACGTCGCCCTGGTCGCGCATGGTCGAGTTCGCGCCGCCGTCGAAGCCGGCCTCGATCGCGGCGAACATTGCCTCGGTGGTGCCGGGGCCTGCGGGCGCCTCGGCCCAGTCGATCTGGACCGCGCCGGCGGCCTGCTGGGCCAGCCAGGTGTTGGTGGCGATGACCGCGATGCCGTCGCCCACGTCCACGATGCGCTCGACCCCCGGCATGCGGGCCGCCTGCCGGTCGTCGTAGCCGGCCATGCCGCCCCGGTGCGGCGCGCGGCGCAGCGCGGCGAAGCGCATGTCGGGCAGGCGCATGTCGATGGCGAACGTGGCCGTACCGGTGGATTTCGCCGGCACGTCGAGGCGCGGCTGGGACTCGCCCAGCAGGCGCCAGTCGGCCGGGTCGCGCAGCATCACCGCGCCCGGGTCGATCCCGACCGCCTCGGCGGCGAGGTCGGCATAGGGGATGCGCGTGCCGTCGGGGGCGATGACGGCGCCGGCTTCGGTGGCAAGCGCCACGCGGTCGACGTCCAGCCGGCGCGCGGCGGCCTCCTTCAGCGCCTCGCGCGTGGCGGCGCCGAGGATGCGCAGACGCTCGAACCCGTCCTTCATCGCGCTCGACCCGCCGGTGACCTGCAGGTCCAGCAGCTTGCCCGCGTGGCCCAGCACCGACCCGAGGTTGTGCGCCATCTCGGAGGCGTCGTAGCCCTTGTTGGGCAGCCCCTCGGCCATCATGGCGGTGTTGTAATAGGCCTGCGCGGGTGGGCCGTGGATCACCGTCACGTCGGCCAGGTCGACGTCGAGCTCCTCGGCCAGCAGCGCGGCCCAGGTGGTCTGCGTGCCCTGGCCCATCTCGGCGCGCGGGGCGGCCAGCGTGATGCCGTCCGCGCCGATCAGCACGAAGGGGTTCATCGCGGTCTCGCCCTCGGCCGGGCGCAGCGGGTTGGCGGCGGGGCGGGTGACGTACCAGCCGGCGAAGGCGACGCCGCCGACGATGGCTGCCGAGCCGAAGAGGAAGGTGCGCCGGGCGATGGTGCCGATGCGGGACATCGCTCAGACCCCCTGCGCGGCGGCGCGGATCGCGGCGCGGATGCGGGGATAGGTGCCGCAGCGGCAGAGATTGCCGGCCATCGCGGCGTCGATCTCGTCGTCCGTGGGGTCGGGCGTGCGGGCCAGCAGGTCGGCGGCCTGCATGATCTGGCCCGACTGGCAGTAGCCGCATTGCGCGACCTGGTGGTCGATCCAGGCCTGCTGCAACCGGTGCAGCGCGTCCGGGTTGCCGAGGCCCTCGATCGTGGTGACCTCGCCCCAGACGTCCTGCAGGCGCACCTGGCAGGCGCGCGTCGCCTCGCCGTCGATATGCACGGTGCAGGCGCCGCAGGCGGCGACGCCGCAGCCGTACTTGGTGCCGGTCAGGCCGAGCGCGTCGCGCAGCACCCACAGCAGCGGCACGTCGCCGGGCAGGTCCACGGCGTGATCGGTGCCATTGACGGTGATCGAGGTGGCCATCGGTCGGTCTCCGCAGGGGCTGGGTCGAATTTGTGCGTGCCGCGGCGGAAGTCAATCGCGACGCGGCGGCTCTCAGGTCACCGCCTTGCGGGTGCGGTATTCGGGGCGGTCCCAGGCGCCGTCGCGCAGGATCGCGGCCAGCGTGTCCACCGCCGCGTCGATCTCGGCCTCGCCGATGTAGAGCGGCGTGATCCCGAAGCGCAGGATGTCGGGCGCGCGGAAATCGCCCACCACGCCGCGGGCGATAAGCGCCTGCATCACGGCGTAGGCCTCGCGGTGGCGGAACGACACCTGGCTGCCGCGGCGGACATGCGCGCGCGGGGTGGCGAGCACGAGGTCGGGGCAGGCGGCCTCGACCCCCGCGATGAAGCGGTCGCCCAGATCCAGCGCGCGCGCACGCAGCGCGTCCATGTCCACGGTGTCCCAGATGTCCAGCGCCGCTTCGAGCGCGGCCATCTGCAGCACGGGCGGGGTTCCGACGCGCATCCGCTCGATCCCCGCGCCGGGGGCGTAGTGCAGGTCGAACGCGAAGGGTTTCTGGTGGCCCAGCCAGCCCGCCAGCGCGGGTTCAGCCACCTCGGCGTGGCGGGGGGCGACGTAGATGAAGGCCGGCCCGCCGGGGCCAGAATTGAGGAACTTGTAGGTGCAGCCCACGGCGAAATCGGCGCCTTCGTCGGCCACGCGCACCGGCAGCGCGCCCGCCGAATGCGCGAGGTCCCAGATCGCCAGCGCGCCTGCGTCGTGCGCCGCGCGCGTCAGCCGCGCCATGTCGTGGCGGCGGCCCGTGCGGTAATCGACCTCGGTGATCAGGATCGCGGCGACATGCTCGTCGATCGCGCCCTCGACCTCTTCGGGCGCCACGGTCTTCAGCGCGTAGCCGTCGCCCAGCAGGCCCACCAGCCCCTCGGCCATGTACAGATCCGACGGGAAGTTGCCGGTGTCCGACAGGATTACCCGGCGGTCGGGGCGCATGCGGATCGCCGCGGCCAGCGCCTGGAAGACCTTGATCGACAGCGTGTCGCCCAGCACGGTGTGCCCCGCCTCGGCGCCGATCAGCCGGCCGATCCGGTCGCCCAGGGCGCGCGGCATCGCCATCCAGCCGTGGTCGTTCCAGCCGCCGATCAGGCTTTGGCCCCATTCGTCCGTCATCATCCGCTGCAACCGGTCGGGCGCGGCCTTGGGCAGCGGGCCGAGCGAGTTGCCGTCGAGATAGACCAGCCCCTCGGGGATCTGGAAGGCGGCGCGGGTCGCGGTGAAATCGGTCATGTCTGGGCTGTCCTCTGGATCGGGGTCGCGTGGCCCCGTCGTTGCGCGCGCACAGTACCCGGTGACCGCGCCGTGGCAAGCACATGGGCCGGCCGACGGAAACCGCCGCGCTTGCAAACCTATTCAAACCTGCGAATACTTGCACGAGAGGGAGGACACCACATGCGCATCACCATGCTCGCGCTGGCGCTGGCGCTCGGCGCCGGGGCCGCCGCCGCGTCCGAGGACATCGCCGACAAGTACCCCGGCTCCGAGCTCTACGACAAACCGGTCGAGGTCATCCCGCACGTCTTCAGCGCGATCGGCGCGACCGCCCCGCCGACCTACGAGAACGCGGGCCACAACAACAACCTGTCCTTCGTGCTGACCGGCGACGGCGTGGTGGTGATCAACGGCGGCGCGTCCGCGCGGCTGGCCGAGGCGCTGCACGACGAGATCCGCGCGATCACCGACCAGCCCGTGCGCCTCGTGATCAACGAGAACGGGCAGGGGCACGCGATGCTGGGCAATTCGTACTGGGCGGGCCTCGGCGTCGACATCCTGGCGCACGAGGACGCGATCCACGAGATCGAGGAGAACGGCGATTTCATCCTGCAGGGCATGCAGGGCTACAACCGGGACCGCGCCGAAGGCACCACGGTCGTCGTGCCGAACCGGTCGTTCACCGACCGCGAGGTGATCGAGATGGGCGACGTCACGCTGGAGGTGCTGCATCTCGGCCCCGCCCACGGGCCGGGCGACACGCAGGTCTGGATCCCGCAATGGGGCATCGTCATCGCCGGCGACATCGCGTTCCACGAGCGCATGCTGCCGATCTTCGCCGACACCGACACCGATGCCTGGATCGAGACCTTCGAGGGGCCGTTCGCCGCGCTGGAGGCCACCTACGTCATCCCCGGCCACGGCCACCCCACCAACATGGCGCAGGTGATGCGCTACACGTCCGAATACCTGCGCGACATCCGCGACCGGATCGGCGCGCGCCTGGACGAGGGCGGCGATCTGGCCTCGTCCTACTACGTCGACCAGCAGCGATGGGCGCATCTCGACACGTTCGAGGAACTGGCCACCAAGAACGCCGGCCGCGTCTTCGAGGAGATGGAGTGGGAATGACCCCGCACCGCTTGACGCCGGCCCCCTGCGCGTGACTCGGTGGCGGGCGGGGCCGTGCGCCCCGTCGTCACGCAAGGAGGAATTGCGGTGAAATGGCTCGATCTGCCGCCGGTCTGGCTGGCGGCGTTTCTGGTGCTCGCCTGGCTGCAGGCGACCTACGGGGCGGGCGGCCTCGGTTTCGGGGCGGTCTGGGCCGACCTCGCCGGCGGGCTGCTGGTGGGCGGCGGCGTGCTTCTGATCGTGCTGGCCGCGGTCGAGATGCGCCGCGCGCGCACCACGATCATCCCGCACCTGGACGCCGACCGCCTGGTCACCACGGGCATCTTCGCGCGCTCGCGCAACCCGATCTACCTGGGCGATTCGATGATCCTGCTGGGGTTGATCCTGTGTTGGGACGCGGTGCTTGCGCTACCACTGGTGCCGGTCTTCATGTGGATCATCCAGCGGCGCTTCATCCTGCCCGAGGAGGATCGCCTGATGCGCAAGTTTCGTGCCCAATTTACCCGCTACGCGCAAGAAACCCGGAGGTGGCTTTAACTTCGGGGTACGCTATGCTCTATGGCCGCAAGGCTTGACGGACCGAACCGGTCAGTCATTCAGACCAATCGCCGACCGCATCCCGCCAAGGGGTGCGTCTCAGTCATGAACGAGGGGGACTCGAGACGTGAAGATCGGGACACCGAAGGAAGTCGAAAAGGGAGAAGCGCGCGTCGCCATGACGCCCGATTCCGCCCGCGCCCTGCAGAAGCTGGGCTTTGAGTGCATGATCCAGGCCGGCGCCGGCGAGGCCGCGGGCTTCACCGACAGCGCCTACGAAGAGGCCGGCGTCAGCGTGGTCAAGACCGCTGACACGCTGTGGAAGAACGCCGACATCATCGCCAAGGTCCGCCCCCCGCGCGAGGCCGAGATCAAGAAGCTGACCGACGGCAAGCTGCTGATCTCGTTCTTCTGGCCCGCCCAGAACGAAGAGCTGATGAAGCAGGCCGCCGAAAGCGGCGCCAGCGTGATCGCCATGGACATGGTGCCGCGCATCTCCCGCGCGCAGAAGATGGACGCGCTGTCGTCGATGGCCAATATCGCCGGCTACCGCGCGGTGATCGAGGCGGGCAACAATTTCGGCCGCTTCTTCACCGGGCAGATCACCGCCGCCGGCAAGGTTCCCCCGGCGCGCGTGCTGGTCGTGGGCGCGGGCGTCGCGGGTCTTGCCGCGATCGGCACCTCGACCTCGCTGGGCGCGGTGACCTACGCCTTCGACGTGCGCCCCGAAGTGGCCGAGCAGGTCGAGTCCATGGGCGCCGAGTTCGTCTACCTCGACTTCGAGGAAGCCGCCGAGGACGGGTCTGAATCGGGCGGCTATGCCAAGCCGTCGAGCCCCGAGTTCCGCGAGGCGCAGCTGGCCAAGTTCCGCGAGCTGGCGCCCGATATGGACATCGTCATCACCACGGCGCTGATCCCCAACCGCGAGGCGCCCGAGCTGTGGACCGAGGACATGGTCAAGGCCATGAAGCCCGGCTCGGTGATCGTCGACCTCGCGGCCGAGAAGGGCGGCAACTGCAAGCTGACCGTGATGGACGAGAAGATCGTCACCGACAACGGCGTCACGATCATCGGCTACACCGACTTCCCCAGCCGGATGGCGACGCAGAGCTCGACGCTGTATGCGACCAACATCCGTCACCTGATGACCGATCTCACCCCCGAGAAGGATGGTGAGACCAACCACAACATGGAAGACGACGTCATCCGCGGCGCCACCATCGCGCACGCCAAGGCGGTGACCTTCCCGCCGCCGCCGCCCAAGGTGAAGGCGATCGCGGCGCAGAAGCCGAAGCCCAAGGAAAAGCAGAAGACCCCCGAGGAGAAACGCGCCGAGGAGGTCGCCGCCTTCAAGGCCCAGACCAAGCAGCAGGTGACCCTGCTGACCGTCGGCGCGGTGCTGATCCTGGCGCTGGGGCTGATCGCTCCGGCCAGCTTCATGCAGCACTTCATCGTCTTCGTGCTGTCGATCTTCGTCGGCTTCCAGGTCATCTGGGGCGTCAGCCATTCGCTGCACACGCCGCTCATGGCGGTGACGAACGCGATCTCGTCGATCATCATCCTGGGCGCGCTGATGCAGATCGGCTCCAGCTCGTTCCTGGTGATCCTGCTGGCCGCGCTGTCGGTCTTCATGGCCGGGATCAACATCTTCGGCGGCTTCCTCGTCACCCGGCGCATGCTCGCCATGTTCCAGAAATCGTAAGCGGGAGACAGGATCATGGAATTTGGATTCACGACGGCGGCCTACGTGGTCGCGGCAGTCCTCTTCATCCTGTCCCTCGGGGGCCTGAGCGGACAGGAAAGCGCGAAACGCGCCATCTGGTACGGCATCGTCGGCATGGCGCTGGCGGTGGTGGCCACGCTGATCGGCCCCGGATCGGGGCTGTGGGTGGTGTCCATCGTGCTGATCGGCCTCGGCGGCGCGGTCGGCTGGCAGCTGGCGCAGCGCGTGCAGATGACGCAGATGCCCGAACTCGTCGCGGCGATGCACTCTCTCGTCGGTCTCGCGGCGGTGTTCGTCGGCTTCAACGCCGACTTCACCATCAACATGGTGCAGGACGCCATGGCCACGGGCGAGGCGATCGACGGCAACTTCGCCCTGCTGGTGGCCAAGAAGACGCCCGTAGAGATCGGCATCCTGATGGTCGAGCTGTCGCTCGGCATCTTCATCGGCGCGATCACCTTCACCGGCTCGATCATCGCCTACGGCAAGCTGGCGGGCCGCGTCGACACCGGCGCCAAGCAGCTGCCCGGCGGGCACATGCTGAACCTCGCCGCCGTTCTGGGCTCGGCGCTGATGCTGATCCTGTACCTGTCGGGCGCGGGCAGCTGGACGCTATTCGTCATGGCGCTGCTTGCCTTCTTCATCGGCTACCACCTGATCATGGGCATCGGCGGCGCCGACATGCCGGTCGTGGTGTCGATGCTGAACAGCTATTCCGGCTGGGCGGCGGCGGCGATCGGCTTCAGCCTCGGCAACGACCTGCTGATCGTGGTCGGCGCGCTGGTGGGCTCGTCCGGTGCGATCCTGTCCTACATCATGTGCAAGGGCATGAACCGGTCCTTCGTCAGCGTGATCCTGGGCGGCTGGGGCGGCACCAGCGGCGAGGCCGCCGCCGTCGAGGGCGAGCAGATCTCGATCGACGCGGACGGCGTGGCCTCGGCGCTCGACGAGGCCGACAGCATCGTCATCGTGCCGGGCTACGGCATGGCGGTGGCGCAGGCGCAAAGCAACGTGGCCGAGCTGACGCGCCGGCTGCGCGACAAGGGCAAGACCGTCCGCTTCGCGATCCACCCGGTCGCCGGGCGCCTGCCGGGCCACATGAACGTCCTGCTGGCCGAGGCGAAGGTGCCCTACGACATCGTGCTGGAAATGGAGGAGATCAACGACGATTTCCCCGAGACCGACGTGGTGATCGTCATCGGCTCGAACGACATCGTCAATCCGGCGGCGCAGGACGATCCGAACTCGCCCATCGCCGGGATGCCGGTGCTCGAGGTCTGGAAGGCCAAGCAGGTCTTCGTGTCCAAGCGCGGCAAGGGCACCGGCTATTCGGGCATCGAGAACCCGCTGTTCTTCAAGGACAACACGCGGATGTTCTTCGGTGACGCGAAGAAGAGCCTCGAGGATCTGCTGACGCGCCTCACCTAGGCCGCGGCACCCATCGCACGATCCAGCAACCGCCCCCGGCCGCCACGCCGGGGGCGGTTCGCGTTTGGGCACCGGGCAGGGTGCGTGCCGCGTCGCGGCGCGACGGCGCTTGCAGCACGCGGGCGCATGGGGCAGAACGGAAGCAGGACATGACAGGGACAAGGGTGACGACATGAACCTTGCGACACGCCGGCCGGTTCTGGCCGAGGCGATCTGGGCCGAAGACGGCCGCGCGGCGCTGGCGAAACAGGCGCTTCTGGTGATCGTGGGCATCGCGGTGCTGACCGCGGCGGCCAAGATCCGCGTGCCGCTGTGGCCCGTGCCGATCACCATGGGCACCTTCGCGGTGCTGACCATCGGCGCGGCCTACGGGTTGCGGTTGGGCCTCATCACGCTGCTGGGCTACATGGCGCTCGGCGCCGCGGGCGTCGCCGTCTTCGCGGGCGAGAACGCGGGCCTGGCCTACATCGCCGGCCCCACGGGCGGCTATCTCGTCGGCTATGTGCTGGCGGCGGCGCTGATGGGCGTGCTGGCCCGTCGCGGCTGGGACCGGGGCGTCTTCTCGATGGTGGGCGCGCTGGTGCTGGGCAACGCGGTGATCTACGCCGTCGGCCTGCCGTGGATGGCGTACCTGTTCCTGGAATCGAAGGGCGCGGCCTGGGTGTTCCAGTGGGGCATGGGCAACTTCCTGCTGGGCGACGCGCTGAAGCTGGCGCTGGCGGCGTTCCTGCTGCCGTCGCTGTGGGTCCTGCTGGGCCGCAGCCGCGGCTGACCCCGCCCTCATTCGCATCGACAGCGGCGTCGGACTTCGGTCCGGCGCCGTTTTCATGTCCGCGCTTTGGGCACGCTTGATCCTGGTCGCGCCCGCGTCGATGATGCGCGCATGAGCACGCCGATCCTGAACCGCGCCCTGCCGCACGACCCGTTCCCGCGCCCGCGCCTGCCCGGCGTGGCGCCGCTGGATCCGGCCGCGTGGCTGGCCGTCACCGACAGCCACGCCGCCCAGATGGCCGAGCGCGCGCGCCTGATCGCCGACCACCGCGAAACGGTGATCTGGCAGGCGCCGGGGACAGGGGCGATGCTGGACGAGCTGGTCGACGTGGTGCTCGCCGCGCTGCCCGCGGGCTATTCCGTCGCGGGCGACACCGCGACCCGGCCCGACGGCGTGTGCGTGCCGCTCGACCGCGCCGACCCGCTCGGCACCCTCGGCCGGCTGGTGCAAGAGGACCTGTGCCTGTTGCACAAGCCCGAAGGGTCCGCCGAACACGTGCTGAAGGCCGCCGTGCTGTGCTTTCCCGCGGGCTGGCGTCTCGCCGACAAGGCCGACCGCCCGCTGACCGCGATCCACGTGCCGGTGGCGTCCTACGACGATGGCGTCGCCGCGCGGGTGCAGCGGCTCTTCGACGGCGTGCGGCCGGGGCGGCCGCTGTGGCGGTCGAACATGCTGTGGTACGACGACCCGGCGCTGCACCAGCCCAACAAGCACGGCCATGCGCGCCCCGCCGACAAGGCGACCCGCTCGGGCGCCTACCTGCGTACCGAACGGCAGGCGATCCTGCGCCTGCCGCGGACCGGCGCGGTGGTATTCTCGATCCACACCTGCGTCATGGCGCGCGACGCGGCGCTGGCCCTGCGCGACGCCGGCGCGGCCGAGATCGTGAACGAAGGGTAAATTCGTCTCTGCAAGCCGTTGATTTTGCTATGGCGCGGCGATGTCCCATCGTGGGACACCCCGATCCGGCCTAGGGCAGCAGGGGTGCCGCGCCGGCGATCCCCGCCCAGACCTTCATCAACGCCATAACCAGCAGCGTCACGATCAGCGCCTGCGCGGTCATCCGGAAATCCATCCCCCGCGCCAGCCCAACGACCGAGACCAGCGCCGCCACCGGCAGCGACACGGTCGCCAGCAGCGCCGTCAGCGCCCAGCCCGCGGCGCCCAGCCGCGCCTCGAGCGGCGAGCGCGCCCGCATCTGCCGCGCCAGCAGGCGCCCGATCGGGCCGTCCTCCATCGCCGCCGCCTGCGCCGCGTCCGGGGCCAGCGTCGGCGTCGCCGTCCGTCCCCGGCGCCGGGGCGAGACGTAGGCGTGCAAGGACAGGAACTCCGTCCGGTCGATCATCGCGCCCGGCGCGGCCCATTCGACCGAGCCCGAGTCCGAGCCGCGCAGCACCGCCGCCACCGCCTCCGCCAGCACCGCCACCGCGACGCGGTCGCGCGGCATGCACGGGCCTTGGCCGACCGGTGCGCCGTCGGGGCCGAACACCTCGAACAGCAGGCGTCCGTCCTCGGCCGTGGCGCGCAGCGACAGGCTGCCGCCGTGGACCGACGCCTTGCGCGGGTTGCGCAACGGCGCGCCGTCCGATCGCGCGTCATGCGCCGCCAGAACCGCCGCCGCGGCCTCGAGCCCCGGTGTCGGCGACGGCGCGCCGGCCTCGGGAAGGGACAGGGCGGCGTAGAGCGTTCTGCTGGCGGTCATGCGATCCTCGGCACGGGGGGGGCGGGCTGTGGTGCCAGTCTTTGCCGCCAATTGAGGACGAATTTGGACCAAGGCGGGCCCATTTGCCGGAATGCAGGCGGCCCCGCCGCCGCAATCGCACGGGGCGTGGCCAATCGCCCAAGGGTTGCGCGGACCGTTTCGGATCGCGCAAACGGCCGACCCGCCTCCCAACGAAAACGGGCGCCCCGAGGGGCGCCCGCAACGATAGGCTCAGGCCGCGATCAGCAGCTGTAGTACATGCCGAACTCGACCGGGTGCGGCGTGTGCTCGTAGAGCTCGATCTCTTCCATCTTGAGCGCGATGTAGCCGTCGATCTGGTCGCGGGTGAACACGTCGCCCGCCAGCAGGAACTCGTGATCCGCCTGAAGCTCGGTCATCGCCTCGCGCAGGCTGCCGCAGACGGTGGGGATGCCCTCGAGCTCTTCCGCCGGCAGATCGTACAGGTTCTTGTCCATCGCGTCGCCGGGGTGGATCTTGTTCTTGATGCCGTCGAGACCGGCCATCAGCAGCGCCGCGAAGCACAGGTAGGGGTTCGCCGACGGGTCCGGGAAGCGGGCCTCGACGCGCTTGGCCTTGGGGCTTTCGGTCCACGGGATCCGGACGCAGCCCGAGCGGTTGCGGGCCGAGTAGGCGCGCAGCACAGGCGCTTCGAAGCCCGGGATCAGGCGCTTGTAGCTGTTGGTCGACGGGTTGGTGAACGCGTTCAGCGCCTTGGCGTGCTTGAGGATGCCGCCGATGAACCACAGCGCCTCGTCCGACAGGTCGGCGTACTTGTCGCCCGCAAAGAGCGGCTTGCCGTCCTTCCAGATCGACATGTTGCAGTGCATGCCGGTGCCGTTGTCGCCGTAGATCGGCTTGGGCATGAACGTCGCCGTCTTGCCGTAGGCCTGCGCCACGTTGTGGATGACGTACTTGTACTTCTGCAGCTCGTCGGCCTGCTTGGTCAGCGTGCCGAAGATCAGGCCCAGCTCGTGCTGGCAGGACGCCACCTCGTGGTGGTGCTTGTCGACCTTCATGCCCATGCGCTTCATGGTCGAGAGCATCTCGGAACGGATGTCCATGCCGTCGTCGATCGGGTTGACCGGGAAGTAGCCGCCCTTGACGCCGGGACGGTGGCCGGTGTTGCCCATCTCGTATTCGGTGTCGGTGTTCCAGGACGCGTCCAGCGCATCGACCTCGTAGGACACCTTGTTGATCTTGTTCGAGAACCGGACGTCGTCGAACAGGAAGAACTCGGCCTCGGGGCCCCAGTAGGACACGTCGCCGATGCCCGACGCCTTCAGGTAGGCCTCGGCCAGCAGGGCGGTGCCGCGCGGGTCACGGTTGTAGGGCTCGCCGGTGTCGGGCTCGACCACGGTGCAGTGCAGGCACAGCGTCTTCTCGGCGTAGAACGGGTCGATATAGGCGCTCTCGGTGTCGGGCATGAGCTTCATGTCCGAGGCCTCGATGCTCTTCCAGCCGGCGATCGACGAGCCGTCGAACATGAACCCCTCGTCGAGGAAGTCCGCGTCGACCTGGTCCGCCATGACCGTCACGTGCTGCAGCTTGCCGCGCGGGTCGGTGAAGCGGATGTCGACATAGGCGACGTCCTCGTCCTTGATCGTCTTGAGAACTGCGTCCTTGCTCATTCCCTTGTCTTCCTTTCTGTCTTTTTCTCAATCAGGCCGGCCTGCGCGATCACAGCGCGTCCGAGCCGCTTTCACCGGTACGGATGCGGATCGCCTGCTCGACCGGCGACACGAAGATCTTGCCGTCGCCGATCTTGTCGGTCTTTGCGGCATCCACGATCGCCTCGATGGCGGCGTCGACCTGGTCGTCGTCCAGCACCACCTCGACCTTCACCTTGGGCAGGAAATCGACGACGTACTCGGCGCCGCGATACAGCTCGGTGTGACCCTTCTGGCGCCCGAAGCCCTTGACCTCGACCACGCTGAGGCCCTGGATGCCGGCTTCCTGCAGGGCTTCCTTCACCTCGTCGAGCTTGAACGGCTTGATGATCGCTTCGATCTTCTTCATGGCGCGCCTGCCTCCTGTCGGTCGTTGCGTCCCGTCCAGATCATTTCTCATTTGGGGCCACAATCGGATAGGCTGCGCCCGTCGCACCGACGCGTGGTCAAAGGCGTCGGGAGATCAAAAATAAGGCGAGTCGCACAAAATAGCGTCAGTTTGTGAACGAGAGGGGGCCGCATGGCCGATTTGCTGAGCGCCGCGCGCATGCGCGGGATCGAAAGTGCGGCGATCGAGGCCGGCACCGTCACCGGTGCTGCGCTGATGGAGCGCGCTGGCGAGGGCGTCGTCGCGGCGATCCTCGAGCGCTGGCCGGCGATGGCCGCGGCGCCGCACCGCGCGCTTGTGCTGTGCGGACCGGGCAACAACGGCGGCGACGGGTTCGTCGTGGCGCGGCTGTTGCGCGCGCGTGCCTGGGACGTTGCGGTCTTCCTGGTCGGCGAGGCGGGCAAGCTGCCGCCGGACGCACGTGCCAACCACGACCGATGGCGCGCGCTCGGGGCGGTCGAGGCCTACGACGACGCGGGTTTCTCCCGCGTGGCCGAGGGGCTGGGCGCGACCGACCTGATCGTCGATGCGCTGTTCGGCACCGGGTTGACGCGCCCGGTCGAGGACTTCGCCGCGTTCAAGGCCGCCGCCCGGTGTACGCCCGGGGGGGCGCGGGTCGTCGCGATCGATCTGCCCAGCGGCATCTGCTCGGATTCCGGGCGGATCCTGCACGGCGAGGGAGAGGAGGCCAGGCCGCCGGTGCGGGCCGACCTGACGGTGACCTTCCACGCCGAGAAGCTGGGCCACCGGCTTGCCGATGGGCCGGACGCCTGCGGCGCGGTCGTGGTCAAGTCCATCGGGCTCGAGCCGCGCGGCGTTGAGGCGGCGCAGGACGAAGGCATGGTCACGCTGAACGGCGCACCGGCCGCGTTCGACAAGAATGCGGGCGCGCACAAGTACGCGCACGGCCACGCGCTGGTGCTGTCCGGCCCGCCCGGAACCGGCGGTGCGGCGCGGCTGGCGGCGCGCGGGGCGCTACGCATCGGCGCGGGGCTGGTCTCGGTCTGCTGCGAGGATGCCGCGGTGCCGGAACACGCCGCGCGGCTGGACGCCGTGATGATCAAGCGCGCCAACGACGCGGATGCCCTGGGCGACCTGCTGGAGGATCCTCGGCTGAACGCGCTGTGCGTGGGGCCGGGGTTGGGGCAGGGCGCGCGGGCGCTGGTGCCCGTGGCGTTGAAGGCGCGGCGAGGAACGGTGCTCGACGCAGACGCGCTGAGCGCCTTTTCGGACGACCCCGCCGCGCTGTTCGATCTGCTTCACGAGGATGTCGTGCTCACGCCCCACGCGGGCGAGTTCAAGCGACTGTTTCCCGACCTCGCCGACCGGCTGGCCGAGACCCCGCTGCAGGGGCCGGCCTTTTCCAAGGTCGACGCGGTGCGCGCGGCGGCGCGGCGGGCGGGCTGCGTCGTGATCCTCAAGGGCGCCGACACGGTGATCGCGTCGCCGTCCGGGCGCTGCACCGTCAACTCGGCACATTACGACCGCGCGGCGCCGTGGCTGGCGACGGCGGGCACGGGCGACGTGCTGGCGGGCTTCGTCACCGGCCTGCTGGCGCGCGGGATGCAGGCGTTCGACGCCGCCTCCGCCGCCACCTGGCTGCATGTCGAGGCGGCCCGGCGTTTCGGGCCCGGGCTCATCTCGGAAGACCTGCCCGACGCGCTGCCGGCCTGCCTGAGGGATCTTGCGCAGCCGTCCTGACGCGACGTGCGTGCGGCACCACGCCGTGCCGTTGTGTCGCCCGCGCGTCGGGCGACTTGCGAGCGCGCGCCGCTTGGATTAGCAATCGGGCGCGCGCAGGCGCCGTGCGGGTGTGGCGGAATTGGTAGACGCACCAGATTTAGGTTCTGGCGCCGCAAGGCGTGGGGGTTCAAGTCCCTTCACCCGCACCACGGCCTGTAGCACCCGGCGCGCGCGACGCGGCGGCGGGGCGCACGGCCTGTGCCGGCGCCGCCCGAATCCGCCTTGCACGCCTTGACCGCA
>NZ_JBELMH010000042.1:0-29106 GCF_042096055.1 Citreimonas sp.
GCGTCGAGCGCTTCAGCCACATCGTGTAGATGACCACGTAGAAGAAGATCGTGAAGGCCAACAGGCCCGCCGCCAGCCAGTTGGTCGCGAGGCCGAGGAACACCACCGAGAAGCCCGACAGCGCAAGGCCCAGGCCCAGCGCCTCGTCCGGCGCAACACGGCCCGACGGGATCGGCCGCTTGGCGGTGCGCCGCATCAAGGCGTCGATGTCGGCGTCGTACCACATGTTCAACGCGCCCGACGCGCCGCCGCCGACCGCGATGAACAGCACCGCGCAGAATGCCACGAACGGATGTACGGCGACCGGTGCCGCCAGCAGGCCCACCAGCGCCGTGAATACGACAAGCGTCATCACACGCGGTTTCAGCAGGGCGTAGTAGTCGCCGAACTGGGCCTCGGTCTCGTGGCTGCGGGTGTCGAAGCTGGTATCGCTCATGCGGTCCTCTCGGGCGGTGCCTTCGGGATGCTCCCGCCGGGGGCTCCGGCGGGTCGTGTTCCAAAGGCGTGACGCGCGCCGCGTCGCGGCGCCTTGGGCCGGGCGGGCGAACCCGCCCGCGGCCTCAGTTGGTCAGGACCGCGCGGACGTCGGTGTAGTACCCTTCGTCCTTCGAGGCGGCAAGCCAGGCGTCGTACTCGGCCTGCGTGACCACCTTGACCGTGATGGGCATGTAAGCATGCGCGATCCCGCAGAGTTCCGAGCACTGGCCGAAATAGACGCCCTCGTTACCCTCGTCGACCTCGAACCACAGTTCGGCCAGGCGGCCGGGGATGCCGTCCTGCTTCACGCCGAAGGCAGGAACGGTCCACGAATGGATGACGTCCGCGCCGGTCACCTGCATCACGACCGTGGCGCCCGAGGGCACGACGACGGCGGTGTCGGTGGCCAGCAGGAACTCGTCCTCGGAATAGCCGGCTTCCTGCAGCTGCTCGACCACGGCGGGCGTCAGGCGGTTGTCGCCGCCGGTCGCGGGCGAGCCGATCATGAAGCTCTCGTAGCTCAGGTCCTCGCCCACGTACTCGTAACCCCAGTACCACTGGTAGCCGGTCACCTTGATGACGACGTCGCCCTCGGGGATTTCCTGCTGCTTGAACAGCACCGGCAGCGAGAACGCACCGATGAACACCAGGATCACGATCGGGCCCAGGGTCCACGCGATCTCGATCGGCGAGTTGTGGGTGAACCGGCTGGGGTTCGGGTTGGCCCGGCGGTTGTAGCGGATGATCGCGAAGGCGAGCAGCGACGTCACCAGAAGGGTGATGACCGAGATGATGATCACCAGCAGGCCGTCCAGCCACTGCATGTCACGCGCAAGCTCGGTCGCCGCGGGCTGGAAGCCCAGGCCGCCGTTCTCGGGCTTGCCGATGATGGGCAGGTCCTGTGCGAAGGCCGGGGCTCCGGCGATGAGCCCTGCAAGGGCGGTCAGCATCGTCTTGGTTCGCATGTCTCACCTTGATCGGTTGTTCGTCGGTGCCCGCAGCGGGCGGCCGCAGGACGGGCTTTGGTCCGGCCATTGCGTATTCGGCGCTATGAACCATATTCTTCGCAGGGGATAAAGCACCGTCCTTGCGGCAAACCGCCGCTTTTTTCCGACACCTTTTCCGATGAGGCCCGCATGGCAGACGCTCCGTTCCGCCCGTTCGAGACACATCTGGACCGTGACCGGTCCGCGGCGCTGCTGCGCGAGGCGCTGTCCGGCGCCGAGGATGGCGAGCTGTTCCTCGAACGCCGCCGCTCCGAGGTGCTGGTCTTCGACGACGGACGGGTGAAGACCGCCAGCTACGACGCCGCCGAGGGATTCGGCCTGCGCGCCGTGCGCGGCGAGGTCGCCGGCTACGCCCACGCGACCGAAATCAGCGAGGCCGCGCTGAAGCGCGCGGTCGACACCGCGCGGCTGGCCGTGGGCGACGGAGGCGGCGTCATGGCGCCGCCGCCGCCGGGCACGAACCGGACGCTCTACACCGACGCCGACCCGATCGACGGCGCAGCTTTCCCGGTGAAGCTCGACACCCTGCGCGAGATCGACGCCTTCGCCCGCGAGCTCGACTCGCGCGTCGTGCAGGTGACCGCGATGGTCGCGGCTTCGCTGCAGGAGGTGTCGATCCTGCGCCCCGAGGGCGGTCTGGTCAGCGACGTGCGCCCGATGACCCGCGTCAATGTCTCGGTCATCGTCGAGGAGAACGGCCGCCGCGAGGCCGGCACCGCCGGGGGCGGCGGGCGCGTCACGCTGGACGGTCTGTTGGAGCCCGCGGATTGGCAGGGCAAGACGCGCGAGGCGCTGCGCATCGCGCTGGTGAACCTGCGCGCCGAACCCGCCCCGGCCGGCGTCATGGACATCGTGCTTGGTCCCGGCTGGCCCGGTATCCTGCTGCACGAGGCCATCGGCCACGGGCTCGAGGGCGATTTCAACCGCAAGGGCAGCTCGGCCTTCGCGGGGCTTTTGGGGCAGCAGATCGCCTCGAAGGGCGTGACCGTGCTGGACGACGGCACGATCCCCGACCGGCGCGGCAGCATCTCGATCGACGACGAGGGCACGCCGTCGGGCAAGAACGTGTTGATCGAGGACGGCAAGCTGGTGGGCTACATGCAAGACCGCCAGAACGCGCGGCTGATGGGCGTCGAGCCCACCGGCAACGGCCGGCGCGAAAGCTTCGCCCACATTCCGATGCCGCGCATGACCAACACATACATGCTGGGCGGCGACGCCGATCCGGCCGACATCGTGGCCGACCTGAAGGACGGCATCTGGGCCGTGGGCTTCGGCGGCGGACAGGTTGACATCACCAACGGCAAGTTCGTCTTTTCCTGCACCGAGGCCTACCGCGTGAAGGACGGCAAGGTCGGCGCGCCGGTCAAGGGCGCGACGCTGATCGGGGACGGCGCCACCGCGCTGAGCCAGATTCGCGCGCTGGGCAACGACATGGCGCTGGATCCCGGCATGGGCAATTGCGGCAAGCAGGGACAGTGGGTGCCGGTGGGCGTGGGCCAGCCGACGGTGATGATCGGCGGGCTGACGGTGGGCGGCTCGGGAAGCTGAGATCGAGGGGCCGCGCGTCGCGTGCGCGGCCCGCCTCCGATCAATGTGACTAAAACCGCTTTGAAAACGAAATTTTCCTAATCGGTTTACCTTGGATTAACCAACCCCGCGTTACCCAGAATGGGCAAGACGACGGGGTCTGGACGATGGACGACAGTTACTCTTCCGCTCACCCCCCACTCCCACCCACCACGGAAGACGACCGGGTGTCCCGGCTCCGTCTCTTGCGCTCGCGCCGCGTCGGCGTGACGACTTTCTGGCGCCTGATGGACGAACACGGAACGGCCGCCGCCGCGCTGGAGGCGCTGCCCGAGGTCGCCCGCGCCGCCGGCACCGACAATTATCAAGCCTGCACCGAAGCGAGCGCCCTGGCCGAGATGGCCGAGGCGCGCCGCGCCGGCGCCCGCATGCTGTTCCGGGGCGAGAAAGGCTATCCGTCCGATCTGTCGGCGCTGACTGACGCACCGCCGTTCCTGTGGGTCATCGGCGAAACTGCCGCGCTGGACCGGCCGATGGTCGCCCTCGTCGGTGCCCGCAATGCGTCTTCGCTGGGCACACGCATGGCGCGGCGGCTGGCCGAGGAACTGGGCGAGGCCGGCTTCGTCGTCGTCTCGGGGCTGGCGCGCGGGATCGACACCGCGGCGCATCTGGCCGCGCTCGATACCGGCACGGTGGCCGTCATGGCCGGCGGCGTCGACATGATCTATCCGCCCGAGAACGCGCGCCTCGCCGACGACATCGTGGCGCGTGGCGGCGCGCGGGTCAGCGAGCAGCCCATGGGCGTGCAGCCGCAGGCGCGTCACTTCCCGACGCGCAACCGGATCGTCGCGGGACTCGCCCGCGGCGTCGTGGTGGTCGAGGCGGCAGCGAAATCGGGTTCGCTCATCACAGCGCGGCTGGCGCTGGACATCGGGCGCGAGGTGCTGGCGGTGCCGGGCCACCCGCTGGATGCACGCGCGGGCGGCTGCAACATCCTGATCCGCGACGGCGCCCGCCTTGTCCGTGGCGCGCAGGACGTGCTCGAGGCGCTGCCGCCTGCGGAGGCGCAGGCCGCGTTGCCGCTGGCCATGCCGGACGCCGACCGTCGCGAGCTGCATCGCCTGCGGGAACCGGCGCAGGCGCCGGTGCAGGCGCCCGAGGAGAGGACGCTGCGCGACTCCGCGCGCCTGCACGACGCGATCATCGCCCGCCTCGGCCCGTCCCCGATCGCCGAGGACCAGCTGATCCGCGACCTCGGCGCCACCGCCGGCCACGTCGCGCCGGTCCTGACCGACCTCGAACTCGACGGCCGCGTGCTGCGGCAGCCGGGCGGTCTGCTGAGCCTTCTGCCGCCTGCCTGAGGGCCCACTCGGACGAGACGTCGGGTGCCCGTCGGGGCGGGTCTGCATTGACAAGCCCCCGTCCGACCCCACATGGCTGAACGCTGAACCACGGGCCTCCCGCGCCCGAAAACAAGCCAAGAGGTCAGTCAGCAGATGCCCGTCGTCGTCGTCGAGTCCCCGGCCAAGGCCAAGACCATCAACAAGTATCTTGGCCCGGACTACACGGTTCTCGCGTCCTACGGGCACGTCCGCGACCTGCCGCCGAAGAACGGATCGGTCGAGCCGGACGACGATTTCGCCATGACGTGGGAGATCGGAGCCGATTCGCGAAAGCATGTCTCTGCTATCGCCGAAGCGCTGAAGACCGACGACGCTCTGATCCTCGCCACCGACCCCGACCGCGAGGGCGAGGCGATCAGTTGGCACCTGCGCGAGGCGCTGACCAAGCGGCGCAGCATCAAGAAGACCACCGACGTCAAGCGCGTCACCTTCAACGCCATCACCAAGGCCGCGGTGACCGAGGCGATGAAGAACCCGCGCGACATCGACGCGCCTTTGGTCGAGGCGTATCTGGCCCGCCGCGCGCTCGACTACCTCGTCGGCTTCAACCTCAGCCCCGTGCTGTGGCGCAAGCTGCCCGGCGCGCGCAGCGCGGGCCGCGTGCAGTCGGTCTGCCTTCGCCTGATCGTCGAGCGCGAGATGGAGATCGAGGCGTTTCGCCCCCGCGAATACTGGCAGGTGAAGGCGCAGCTCGCCACGCCGCGAGGCCAGACCTTCGAGGCGCGGCTGGTCACGCTGGCCGGCAAGAAGCTGGACAAGTACGACCTCGAGAACGCCACGCAGGCCGAGATGGCGGTGCAGGCGGTCAGCTCCCGCGCGCTGCACGTGGCATCGGTCGAGGCCAAGCCGGGCAGCCGCAACCCGTCTGCGCCCTTCATGACCTCAACCCTGCAGCAGGAAGCCAGCCGCAAGTTCGGAATGGGCGCGCGCCAGACCATGTCTGCCGCGCAGCGCCTCTACGAGGCGGGGCACATCACCTACATGCGGACCGACGGCATCGACATGGCCCCCGAGGCCGTGATGGCCGCCCGCGACGCGATCAAGGAGCGTTACGGCGACAAGTACGTCCCGAAATCGCCCCGCATGTACAAGAACAAGGCCAAGAACGCGCAGGAAGCGCACGAGTGCATCCGCCCCACCGACATGCGCAAGGACGCCGAGAGCCTGCGCCTCAAGGACGCCGACCAGCGCAAGCTGTACGATCTGATCTGGAAGCGCACGCTCGCCTGCCAGATGGAGGCCGCGCGTCTGGAGCGAACCACCGTCGAGATCGAAAGCGACGACCGCCAGGTCGGCCTGCGCGCCACGGGGCAGGTCGTGCTGTTCGACGGCTTCCTCAAGGTCTACGAAGAGGGGCGCGACGAGCCGGTCGAGGACGACGACAAGCGCCTGCCGCAGATCAGTGAAGGCGACAAGGCGCCCTTCGCCAAGGACGCGCCGCTGGCCGGCGCCTATGCGAAGGCGACGTCCAAGGACGACGAGGTCGTCGAGGCCGCGGCCGCAAAGGGCATGATGCGCCACGACTCCGCCGTGCTGGCCGAGAACGGCGCGGTGCTCGCCACCCAAAGCCACACGCAGCCGCCGCCGCGCTACACCGAGGCGACGCTGGTCAAGCGGATGGAAGAGCTCGGCATCGGCCGGCCCTCGACCTATGCCAGCATCGTCACCACAATCCAGGAACGCGAATACGTCCGCAAGGACCAGAACCGCCTGATCCCCGAGGACAAGGGCCGCATCGTCACGATCTTCCTGCTCAACTTCTTCAAGCGCTACGTTGAATACGACTTCACCGCCGCGCTCGAGGACGAGCTGGACGAGGTCAGCGCCGGCAAGGAGGACTACAAGGAACTGCTGGGCAAGTTCTGGCGCGACTTCTCGGCCGCGATCGCCGAGACGTCCGACCTGCGCATCGCCGAGGTTCTCGACGTGCTCGACGACGCGCTGGCGCCGCAGCTCTACCCGCCGCGCGAGGACGGCACCGACCCGCGCACGTGCCCGCTCTGCGGCCAGGGCAGCCTTCACCTCAAGACCTCGCGCTCGGGCGGCTTCGTCGGCTGCTCGCGCTACCCCGAATGCCGCTACACGCGCCCGATCGGTGGCGACGCCGCCGAAACCGAGGACCGCGTGCTGGGCATCGACGACAACGGCGAGGAGATCAGCCTGCGCACCGGCCGCTTCGGCCCCTACGTCCAGCGCGGCGAGGTGACCGAGGACAACAAGAAGCCCGACCGCGCCAGCCTGCCCAAGGGCTGGCAGGCCGACCAGATGACGCTCGAGAAGGCGCTGACGCTGCTGTCGCTGCCGCGCATCGTCGGGATGCATCCCGACGGCGGCGAGGTGAAGTCGAACTTCGGCCGTTTCGGTCCCTACATCTTCCACCAGGTCCCGGACGAGCCCAAGGGCGTCTACGTCAACCTCAAGGATCCCGCCGACGTCTTCGAGATCGGCATGAACCGCGCGGTCGAACTGCTGGCCGCCAAGCGCGCCAATCCTGGCGGGCGGGGCAGGGCGGCCGCGAAGCCGCTCAAGGAGCTTGGCGAGCACCCGGAAGAAGGCGGCGCGGTCGCCATCCTCGACGGCCGCTACGGGCCTTACGTGAAGTGGGAGAAGGTCAATGCCACGATCCCCGACGGCACCGACCCGGCAGACGTGACCATGGACATGGCCGTCGCGCTTCTGGCCGAGAAGGCCAAGAAGGGCGGCAAGAAGAAGGCCGCGCCCAAGAAGGCCGCCGCGAAAAAGCCCGCGGCCAAGAAGGCGCCCGCGAAGAAACCGGCCGCGAAGACCTCCACGGCGAAGAAGAAGGACGCGGCCGAGTAGGCCGGTCCCGCCCCGGTGGCGCGGCCGCGCGTTGACTTCGCCTGCCGCAGGCGCGAAAACACGCGCGATCCAGCCATTCAGGGAGAAGGTGAATGAAGAAGGTCTATGGCTCGGCAGCCGAGGCGCTCGACGGGCTGCTGCGCGACGACATGCTCATCGCGGCGGGCGGCTTCGGCCTCTGCGGCATCCCGGAACTTCTGATCGACGCGATCGTCGCGTCGGGGGTCAAGAACCTCACCATCGCGTCGAACAACGCGGGCGTGGACGGCTTCGGTCTGGGCAAGCTGCTGGAATCCCGCCAGGTGAAGAAGATGATGTCGTCCTACGTGGGCGAGAACAAGGAATTCATGCGCCAGTACCTCGGCGGCGAGCTTGAGCTCGAGTTCAACCCGCAGGGCACCCTGGCCGAGCGCATGCGCGCCGGCGGCGCGGGCATCGCGGGCTTCTACACCAAGACCGGCTACGGCACCCAGATCGGCGAAGGCAAAGAGGTCAAGGTCTTCAACGGCGAGCATTACATCCTTGAGGAAGGCATCTTCGCCGACCTCGCCATCGTCAAGGCGTGGAAGGCCGACCCGACCGGCAACGCGATCTTCCGCAAGACTGCGCGCAACTTCAATCCGCCGGCGGCCATGTGCGGCAAGGTCTGCGTGATGGAGGTCGAGGAGATCGTCGAGGCCGGCACGCTGGACCCCGACCACATTCACCTGCCGGGTGTCTACGTGCACCGGATCGTGCAGGGCGAGCACGAGAAACGGATCGAACAGCGGACCGTCCGCAAGCGGGAGGAAGCCTGATGCCTTGGGATCGTGACCAGATGGCGGCGCGGGCCGCGCAGGAACTCGAAGACGGCATGTACGTCAATCTCGGGATCGGGATCCCGACGCTGGTGGCCAACTACATCCCCGAGGGGGTCGAGGTCACGCTGCAGTCCGAGAACGGCATGCTGGGCATGGGGCCCTTCCCCTACGAGGGCGAGGAAGACCCCGACCTGATCAACGCCGGCAAGCAGACCATCACCGAGCTGCCGCATACCAGCTTCTTCGACAGCGCGACCAGCTTCGGGATGATCCGGGGCGGCAAGATCGCGATGGCGATCCTGGGCGCGATGGAGGTGGCCGAGAACGGCGACCTGGCGAACTGGATGATCCCGGGCAAGCTGATCAAGGGCATGGGCGGGGCGATGGACCTCGTGGCCGGGGTCAAGCGGGTCGTCGTGGTGATGGACCACACCAACAAGGCGGGCGAGCCGAAGCTGCTCAAGGCCTGCACCCTGCCGCTGACCGGCACGGGCGTGGTGAACCGGATCGTGACCAACCTCGGGGTGCTCGACGTGGTCGAGGGCGGGCTCAAGATCGTGGAATGCGCCGACGGCGTGACCGAGGACGAGATCCGCGAGAAGACCGAGGCCAACATCGTCTGAGTTCGGGTGTCCCACGATGGGACATGCCGGCGCGCAAGCAATATCAATGGCTTGCAGGGACGAATTTACCTGGGCTTAACGAATGCCCCGATCCGCCGTGCGCGGGTCGGGGCTTTTTCATGGCCTCTCGGGGTGGCCCGCGGCCGTCCCCTGCCGAAGGCAGGGGACGGCTGAACCGGTGCGCCGAAGGCGCTCGTCTGGGTCACGGGCGGCGCCGCGAAAGGCGGCTGGACAGCGGTGCTGCGCCTCAGCACTCTGCGCCGCGAAAATGTCCCTGTCCGAGAAACCGACCATGAGCATCCAGTCCGTCCGCAGCTTCTTCGCCGAACACGCCCCCGACCTGGAGGTGCTGGAGCACGACACCAGCACCGCGACCGTGGCCGAGGCGGCGCGCGCGCTGGGCGTGGCCGAGGGGCAGATCGCCAAGACGCTGTCGCTGCGCGCGGGCGAGCGGGTCATCCTGCTGGTGGCGCGCGGCGACGCGCGGCTGGACAATCGCAAATACAAGGCGCAGTTCGGCACCAAGGCCAAGATGCTGCCCGCGGCCGAGGTCGAGGAGATCACCGGCCACCCGGTCGGCGGGGTCTGCCCCTTCGGGCTGGCGCAGCCGCTCGAGGTGCATTGCGACGTCTCGCTGCGGGCCTTCGACGAGGTCTACCCGGCGGCGGGCGCGCCCAACGCCGCGGTGCGCATCGGCACGGAGCGTCTTGCGGCGCTGACCGGCGCGACGTGGGTCGACGTGGTTCAGGACTAGCGAATCCGGCCACGCCGGGCGAACGGACCGCGCCGGACGAGAAGCGATCCGGGGAGCCGCGAAGCAGGCTCAGACGGCCCCGCGCCGGAAAAAGAAAGGGCGGGTTCCGAAGAACCCGCCCCTGGCTTGCGCCGATTGGGAGGAGAGGCGCAAAAACCGTACCGTTTACTGCACCAATTACTTGGCTGCGGCGGTCGCCTTCTTGGCGTTCGCGGTCATGTCGTCGGTGGCCTTCTTCATGGCGGCCGACGCGTCTTCCGAGAAATCCTTGCCGGCGGCCATCATCAGCTCGACCGTGTCCATCTGGACCTTCTTGGCGACTTCGGCGAAGGCGGCCATGTGCTCGGCGGTCATCTCGGCCTGGGCGGACGCGAACTCGGTCATCGCCTTGGCGTAGTCGGCCGGGTCGGCCTTCGCCTTGGAGATGTCGGACATCCGGTTCAGCGTGTCCTTGGTCCACTTGGCAGAGATCTCGGTCGACTTCTCGGCCGCTTCCAGCGCGACGTGCGACAGCTTCTCGTTCATGGTCGCGGTCGTCTTGAAGGCGTCTTCCATGGCCTTCGTGTCGACCGGGAACGCACCCATCATGTCCTTGGGAAATGCGTTCATCATGTCTTTCATCATCGTGTTGATGTCTTGTGCTTTGGCCATGATCTCGATCCTTTTCTGTCTCGACTGTCCGGCGGGCCCACCCCGCCTTTCGCTTGGCTGACAGATATATGCATGCTGCAGTGCGGCATTTCAAGGATTATTGCTGCACTGCGGCAAAATCGACCGCACTTTCCCCTAAGTCACTCGGACTCAGTGATTTTGCTGAGCGGCCTTCAATTTGACGTAGGTGCCGGGGGCCGGGCAGAGCGCAGGATAGCGCGAATCGGCGCCCGGTTCGCGGGCCTCGACCTGCTTGCCGGCGCGCTTTTTCAGCCAGGCCTCCCAACGCGGCCACCACGAGCCCTGGTGCCGTTCCGCGCCCTCGAGCCACTCGGCCGGGGACAGCGACAGGTCGTCGTTGGTGTAATGGCCGTACTTGTTCTTGGTGGGCGGGTTGACGATGCCGGCGATGTGCCCGGACTGGCCGACGATGAAGGTCTTCGAGCGCGACTTCATCATCTGTACGCCGCGATAGACGTCCTTCCAGGCGGCGATGTGGTCGCCCTCGGTCGCGACCGAGATCAGGGGGATGTCCACGTCGGCCACGTCAAGCACCTCGCCCATCAGCTCGAAGCGACCTTCGGCGAAGGCGTTGTCCTGGCAGAGGCCGCGCAGGTACTGCATGAACATCTTGCCGGGCAGGTTCGCGCCGTCGCCGTTCCAGTAGAGCAGGTCGAATGCGGGCGGCGTCTCGCCCATCATGTAGGACTTGATCGCGGGGCCGTAGATCAGGTCGTTCGAGCGCAGGAAGGAAAACGTGCGCGCCATGATGAACGACGGCAGGATGCCCTCGGCGTTGATCTCGGATTCGATCCCCGAGGCGAAGTCCTCCTGCAGGAAGGGCGTGAACTCGCCCTGGTCGCTGAAGTCGGTCAGCGCGGTGAAGAAGGTGGCCGACTTGACCGACTTGTCGCCGCGCTTCTTCAGCAGCGACAGGGTGAGCGCCAGCGTGGTGCCGGCGATGCAGTAGCCCACCGCGTTGATCTGCTTGGTGCCGCAGATCTCCTTGGCGATCTCGATCGCCTTGAGGTAGCCGTCCTGGATGTAATCCTCGAGCCCGGTCTCGGCATAGCCGTTGTCGGGGTTGATCCAGCTGACCACGAAGAGGGTATAGCCCTGGTCGACGATCCAGCGGATCAGGCTGTTGTCGGGTTTCAGGTCGAGGATGTAGAACTTGTTGATCCAGGGCGGGAACAGCACGATCGGCGTCTCGTGCACCGTGCCGGTGGTGGGCGCGTACTGGATCACCTCCATCATGCGGTTGCGGTAGATCACCTCTCCGGCCGCGGTGGCGATGTTGCGCCCGATCTCGAAGGCGGATTCGTCGGCGAGGCGCACGATCAGCTCGCCGTTGTTGGCCTCGAGGTCGCCGACGAGATTTTCCAGACCCTTCACCAGGCTTTCGCCGTCGGTCTCGATCGCCTTCATCAGCGCGTCGGGATTGGTCGCGAGGAAGTTCGTGGGCGCGACCATGTCGACGATCTGCTTGGCGAAATAGCTGACGCGGCGCCGTTCAAGCGGGTCGAGGTCGTCCATCTGCTCGACCGCGGTGGCGATGGCCTCGGCGTTGATCAGGTATTGCTGCTTGATGAAGTTGAAGTAGGGGTGTTCGTCCCACAGCGGGTTGGCGAAGCGCTTGTCCTTGGGGCCGGGGTCTTCGGGCGCGGCGAGCTTGCCCTGCGCCAGGACCTGCTGGGCCTCGACGAAATGGGTGACCGTCTTGCCCCAGTACTGCACCTGCTGCTCGATGATCTTGGCGGGGTTGTGCATCCAGTCGTGCCAGTAGGCCTGCGCCGCCTTGGCATAGAGCGACGTGTCCGGACCGCTGAGCGCGGTCGGCGTCGGTTTGCGGTTCGACAGGGCGGCGACCAGCCGCTGGGACAGCTCCTCGACCCGGGCCATGTTCGCGTCGAGCCGGGCGCGGCTGGCGCCCGCATCGTCGTCCTTCATTGCCATTGCGGAATTCTCCCCCTATTTTGCAGGTGCAGAATATCGTCGCCGGCTGCGGGGGGCAAAGCGACGAATTAACTCGGACCGTGGTATCGGCCGCATTGTGCCCCCGGACATCCGTGCCCGGACGAAGGAAAGGATTACCCATGCGCTACATGGCGACATACGACCTGATGGAGACCATGCGCAACACGAATCAGTGGTTGGGCGCGACCGCCCGGACGCTGGCATCCTACCCCGGGATGGCCATGTTGCCCAACCCGGCGATCCGCTGGTGGGGCGCCTGGGGCGAGGTGGCCGAGCGCTCGTTCGAGCGGATGGCGGCCAAGCCGGACTGGGGGATCGGTTCCGTGACCGGCGATGACGGGCGCGACCACCTGGTCAGCGTCGACACCGCGGTCAGCAAGCCGTTCGGCGACCTGCTGCACTTCAACGTGGTGGGCCGCGAGACGCAGGCGCGCAAGATCCTGCTGGTGGCGCCGATGTCGGGCCACTACGCGACGCTGCTGCGCTCGACCGTGAAGTCGCTGATCGTGAACTGCGAGGTCTACGTCACCGACTGGCGCAACGCGCGCGACATCCCCGTCAGCTGCGGCAAGTTCGATATCGAGGATTACACCCTCTACATCATGGACTTCATGCGGCATCTCGGCCCCGAGACCAACGTGGTGGCGGTGTGCCAGCCCGCGCCGCTGGTGCTGGCCGCGACCGCCTACCTGGCCGAGCTCGATCCCGACGCGCAGCCGCGCACGCTGACGCTGATCGGCGGGCCGATCGACCCGGACGCGACCCCCACTGACGTCACCGATTTCGGCGCGCGGGTGACCATGGGCCAGCTCGAGGAGACGATGATCCAGCGCGTGGGGTTCAAGTACCCGGGCGTTGGGCGGATGGTCTATCCGGGCCTGCTGCAGCTGGCGAGCTTCGTGTCGATGAACGCCGAGCGGCACAGCCAGGCCTTCAACGACCAGATCCTGCGCGTCGCGCGCGGCGAAGCGAGCGACCACGATGCGCACAACCGGTTCTACGACGAGTACCTGGCGGTGATGGACATGCCGGCCGAGTTCTACCTGTCGACGGTCGAGCGGATCTTCAAGAACGGCGAGATCGCGAAGAACGCATTCGTCGTGGCCGGCCACAAGGTGGATATCGGCGCGATCACCCGCGTCGCGGTGAAGACGGTCGAGGGCGCGAAGGACGATATCTCGGCGCCCGGGCAATGCGTCGCCGCGCTGGACCTGTGCACCGGGTTGCCGGCGTCGAAGAAGGCCAGCCACGTCGAGCCGGGCGCCGGGCATTACGGCATCTTCGCCGGCAAGAGCTGGCGCAACAACATCCGCCCGCTGGTGCTGAATTTCATCGACCAGAACGCGGGCGAGGGTGCGGATGCGCGGAAGGCGGTCGAGGTCGCCTGATCCCCTGATCCTGTCACGTTGAGCGCGGGCCTGGTGGCCCGCGCGCCGATCAGTCGGCGCCGCCCTGCGGGCGGACGCCTCCGGCGGGGCCAGGTTGCTTTGGTTTGGCTGTGACGACGGGTTTCGCTGCGGCGCGGGTGGATTGGGGGCTCTGCCCCGGCCGCGCTGGCGCGGCCTCCCCGGGATATTTTCGGAGAGAAGAAGCCTCTGGGTGCGCCCCACGGGGCGGCGCGCGTCAGAGGCCCTCGTAGGTGCAGAGCGCGTGCACCTCCATGCCCAGTCCCTCGAGCCGCTTGCGGCCGCCGAGGTCGGGCAGGTCGACGATGAAGGCGCAGCCGATGATCTCGCCGCCCAGCCGTTCCACCAGCTTGATGCCGGCCTCGGCCGTGCCGCCGGTGGCCAGCAGGTCGTCGACGAGCAGCACGCGCTCGCCCGGCTGGATCGCGTCGTCGTGCACCTCGACGATCGCCTCGCCGTATTCGAGCTGGTAGGCCTCGGAAATCACCGCGGCGGGCAGCTTTCCCTTCTTGCGGATCGGCACGAAGCCCGCCGAGAGCTGGTGCGCCACCGCGCCGCCGAGGATGAAGCCGCGCGCCTCGAGCCCCACGACCTTGTCGAAGCGTACGCCCGCATAGGGGTGCAGCAGCTGGTCGATCGCGATGCGGAAGCCGCGCGGATCGGCGAAGAGCGTGGTCACGTCTCGGAACAGGATCCCCTCGTGCGGGAAGTCGGCGATGGTGCGGATGTAGTCGCGGACGTCTTTCATCAGGCTCTCCTCAGGGTGGCCGTGAGCGCGGCCATCGCGATCAGCATCGCCCCGCCGGCCCGCGCCAGCCAGGCCTGCGCCGAGGGCCGTGCCACGCGGGCGCGCAGCCGGTCGGCCGCCAGCGCATAGGCCAGCACGTTCAGCGCCGCAAGGGTGACGAAGGTCGTGACGAGGAGCGCGAATTGCGGCGCGAGCGCGCGGGTCGGATCGACGAATTGCGGCACGAAGGCGATGAAGAAGGCGATGCTCTTGGGGTTGAGCGCGGTCACGGTGGCGGCGTGCCGGAACATGCCGCGCGCGGGGACGGGCTGTACGGTTTCCGTTTCTTGCGCGCCCATGGCGTTCGCGCCGCGGATCATGCGGATGCCGAGCCACAGCAGGTAGGCGGCCCCGGCCCATTTCAGCGCCGTGAAGGCGGTGGCCGAGGCCGCGACCAGCGCGCCCAGCCCGGCGAGCGAGGCGGACATGGCGATGAAGTCGCCGGTGGCGACGCCCACGGCGGTGATCAGCGCCACCTTGCGCCCGCCCGACAGCGCGTAGCTGATGACCAGCAACACCGTGGGCCCCGGGATCGCCAGCAGGACGGCCGAGGCGGCGACGAAGCCGATCCAGGTCTCGAGACTCATGACGCGGCCCCGAGGATGCGGCCGGCCACGGCGTCGAGCCGCGCCAGCACGGCGGGGTCGCGCTTGTCCGGCGCGGTGAGGATCGCGTGGTCCAGCGCGCGGTCGCAGCCGCAGGGGCAGGGCGCGCGGTCGCCGCCGAGGCGCTCGGGCAGGCCGCGGGCCAGCGCGCGGCCCTTGTCGGCGTTGCCGGTGAGGATGGCGACGATGTCGGTGATGTCGACGGCGCCGTGGTCGGGGTGCCAGCTGTCGTAATCGGTGACCATGGCGACGGAAGCGTAGCAAAGCTCGGCTTCGCGGGCGAGGCGGGCCTCGGGCATGTTGGTCATGCCGATCACGTCGGCGCCCCAGGCGCGGAACATGCGCGATTCCGCCACGCTGGAGAATTGCGGGCCTTCCATGGCGAGGTACGTGCCGCCGTCGTGTACCGTGATGCCGGCGGCCTGCGCGGCCTCGAGGCAGGTGCGGGCGAGGCGGGCGCAGGTCGGGTGCGCGATCGAGACGTGCGCGACGCAGCCGGTGCCGAAGAACGACCGCTCGCGCGCGTTGGTGCGGTCGATGAACTGGTCGACGACGACGAAATGGCCGGGCGCGTATCCCTCGCGGAAGGACCCGCAGGCCGAGACCGAGACCACGTCGGTCACGCCGAGGCGTTTGAGCGCGTCGATGTTGGCGCGGTAGGGCACGGTGGTGGGGCTGTGCACGTGGCCGCGCCCGTGGCGGGGCAGGAAGGCCATCGGCACGCCGCCCAAGGAGCCGGTCAGGATCTCGTCCGAGGGGGCGCCCCAGGGCGTGTCGACCGCCTGCCAGCGGGCGTCTTCCAGCCCGTCGATCTGGTATAGGCCCGAGCCGCCGATCACGCCGATCATCGTTGCCGTCATGTCTGGTCCTTCCGGTCGGGCCGCGGGATCATTCGCCGGGGCGCTTGAGCGAGAACTTCTCGCGCACGACGGTATAGTCGCGGTAGCCCATGCGCGACAGCGGATTGAAGCGCAGCACGTCGAAGATGCCGTCGACCAGGCAATCGTCGCGCATGTGCACGCCGACGACCTCGCCGAAGACGGCGAAGTTCGCCTCGCCGGGCAGCTTGACGATCTCGGTCAGGCGGCATTCGAGGTTGGCGGGCGCGCCCGCCACGCGCGGGCAGTCGATCGTCTCGCACTGGGCCTTGTCGATGCCGGCATGCTCGAACTCGTCCACCTCGCGCGGGTGGGCGCCCGAGGTCCGGTTCATCGCGTCGCGCATGGCGTATTCGACGATGTTCACGCAGAAGACGCCGGTGTCCCGGATCTGGGCGACGCTGTCCTTGGTGTCGCCGCGGTCCTCCTTGACGGAGGTCGACGAGAACATCACCTGCGGCGGCACGTAGGCCACGGCGTTGAAGAACGAGTAGGGCGCGAGGTTGTCCTGCCCGTCCGAGCCGCGGGTCGAGATCCAGCCGATGGGCCGCGGCGTCACGATGGCGTTGAACGGGTTGTGCGGCAGGCCGTGGCCGTCTTCGGGGCGGTAGAACATGCGGGGTCTCCGGTTTGCGCGTCTCTCGGACCCGTGATACGGCCGCTTGCGCCGGAATGCACGGGGGGTCGCGTGTTCACGCTTGCACAGGAAACGCGCGACGACGGCTGGGAGGTCGAGGCGCTCTACGACACATGCTTCGCGCCGGGGCGGCAGGCGCTGTCGTCCTACCGGCTGCGCGAGGGCGTGCCGCCGATCGCGGCGCTGTGCGTCGTGGCGCGCGACGAGGGCGGGCACATGGGCGGCGCGATCCGCTACTGGCCGGTCTGCGTGGGCGGGGCGCGCGCGCTGCTGCTGGGTCCGGTGGCGGTGCATCCCACCGCGCAGGGCGAGGGGCTTGGCGGCGCACTGATCCGCGAAACGCTGGCCCGCGCCGAGGCGATGGGAGAGGCGCGGGTGATGCTGGTGGGCGACGCGCCCTATTATGCGCGCTTCGGGTTCGAGCGCCTGAACGGGGTCGAGATGCCGCCGCCGACCAACCCCGAGCGCGTGCTGGGCTGCGCGCTGGTGCCAGGCGCCTGGGACGGCGTCGCGGGCGAGGTCGAGGCCGCGCGGAACGGTTGACGCGGCCCGGCGGTTTGTCATCGTGAAGGCCAAGCTGCAAGGAGCCGCCCGATGACCGGAACCGAACTCATCCCCACGTCGATCGAGCCGCAGCTGGCGGCGCTGGCGCGGCGGCACCGGGCGGCGAACAACCTCGGGATGCAGCTGATCAACCTGCTGGGAGGTCGCGCCGAATCGCTGGTCGAGCGGCTGCCGCAGGGCGTGCGAGACCGGCTCGAAGACGCGACGGGCCGCGCGCTGGAAAACGCGATGCACGCCGCGCGGGCGTCGCGCGGCGTGGTGCCGGACCAGCGCGGCTGGTTCAACACGGCGCTGACCACGGCGATGGGCGCCGCCGGCGGCGCGGGCGGGCTGCCCACGGCGCTGGCCGAGCTGCCGGTGACGGTGACGGTGCTACTGCGCGCGATCCAGGGCGTGGCGGCCGAGCACGGCTTCGATCCCGCGGACCCCGAGGTGCAGAAGGCGTGTCTGTCGGTCTTCGCGTCGGCCGGGCCGCTGGCGCGCGACGAGGGGGTCGACATGGGGTTCCTGTCGGCGCGGATGACGCTGAGCGGCGCCACGGTGCACGGCATCGTCGCGCGCGTGGCGCCGCGGCTGGCGACCGTGCTGGGCCAGAAGCTGGCGGCGCAGACGGTGCCGCTGCTGGGCGCCGCGGCGGGGGCGGCCACGAACTACGCCTTCACCAGCTACTATCAGGAAATGGCGCACGTGACCTTCGGCCTGCGCCGGATCGCCGAGGACAGTGGCACGTCCTATCCGGCGATCGTCGGCGCCTTCGACGACGCGGTAAAGAAAATCGGCTGATGGCCGCCCGCGTTAACCGAACGTTCAGGTTAATGCCGCTAGATCAATCCGACCGCGCTGGAACAGGCAAGGTCGGAAAGGTCCGCTCAAGAACCGCATAGAGGCCCGTCGCAAAAGGCGGCGGCCCGAATGGTCGGGAGGGGCCCACCGTGGCGCGAAACGCGCAGGCGGTGCCAATGGGCAGAACGCGCGTTGGTCATGGAACGAAACGGGACATGCACCCGGTCGCCGGAAAAACTCCGCGGCCGGGTGTTTTTCCGTGCTGTCCTCGCCGCCGGTCCGGGCGGTGTGGCGGACGGCACCATGCCTGTCACGCGTTCACGCGTTGGCGCGCAGGTACTGCATCACCGCCTCGCGCACCGACTGGTCGCCGCGGGCGCGGGATTGCTCGATCACCTCGCGCAGCGCGCCGAGATCCGTGCGCATCAGCAGGCTTTTGACGGGACCGACCGAGGCGGGGCGCATCGACAGGCACTCGAACCCGATGGCGGCGAGGCACACGGCCTCGATCGGGCGGCCGGCATCCTCGCCGCAGAAGCTGAGGCGCGTGCCGCTTTCGCGGCAGCGCGCGACGATGCCCTGCAGGAAGGTCAGGAAACTGAGGTTGAGCGTGTCGTAACGCTTGCGCACGCGCTCGTTCTCGCGGTCGGCGGCGAAGAAGAACTGCTTGAGGTCGTTGCCGCCCACCGACAGGAACTCGACCTCGTCGAACAGCCGCTGCGAGGCGAAGGCGAGGCTGGGCGTCTCGAGCATGGCGCCGATCTCGATCGTCTCGGGCAGGGTGTGGCCCAGCCGGACCTCGCGGTCGATCGCCTTGTCGACCTCGGCCCGGGCGCTGGCGAACTCGTCGTATTGCGCGACGAACGGGAACATCACCGACAGCGGCCGGCCGTTGGCGGCGCGCAGCAGCGCCTGCAGCTGCATCCGCAGCACCCCCGGCTTGTCGAGGCCCACGCGGATCGCCCGCCAGCCGAGCGCGGGGTTCGGCTCGTCGTTGGGCTTCATGTAGGGCAGGACCTTGTCCGACCCGATGTCGAGCGTGCGGAAAACAACGCGCTTGCCCTGCGCGGCGTCGAGCACGCGCGCGTAGAGCGCGGCAAGCTCGGTCCGGCGTGGCATCTGGTTGCGCACGAGGAACTGCAATTCCGTGCGGAACAGGCCCACGCCCTCGGCGCCGGAGTTTTCCAGCGACGGCAGGTCGGCCATCAGGCCCGCGTTCATCTGCATCTCGATCCGGGTGCCGCAGGCGGTCACGCAGGGCGTGTCGCGGATCGAGGCGTAGCGTTCCTGCGCCTTGGCCTGCATGGCGATCTTGTCGCGGAAGGCGTTGACCACGGATTCGTCGGGGCGCAGGTGCACGATGCCCTGCTCGCCGTCGACCATGATCCGGTCGCCGGTCAGCGCCTCGTTGGTGATGCGCGCCGCGTGCACCACCAGCGGGATCGCCAGCGCGCGCGCCACGATCGCGGCGTGCGAGCCGACCGAGCCCTCTTCGAGCACGACGCCCTTGAGCTTGCGGCCGTATTCCAGAAGCTCGCCGGGGCCGATGTTGCGGGCGATCAGGATCGGGTCCTCGGGCATCTCGGAGCCGGTCTCGGACCCCTGGCCGGTCAGGATGCGCAGCAGGCGGTTGGACAGGTCGTCGAGGTCGTGCAGCCGGTCGCGCAGGTAGGGATCGGTCGCCTGCGCCATGCGCGCGCGGGCCTGCGATTGCTCCTTCTCGACGGCGGCCTCGGCCGAGAGACCGCGGGCGATGTCCTCGTCCATGCGGCGCAGCCAGCCCTTCGAGTTGGCGAACATCCGGTAGGCTTCCAGCACCTCGACCTGCTCGCTGTCGGTGCCCGCGTCGGCGAGGATCTCGTCGACCGAGACGCGCAGCTTTTCCACCGCCTCGGTGAGGCGCATGGCCTCGGTCTCGGGGTCGTCGGCGACCACCTTGGTGACCACGACGCGCGGCTCGTGCAGCCAGACATGACCCATCGCGGTGCCTTCCTGGCCGGTCGTGCCGCGCAGCATCACCGCCTGGGTGTGACGGGCCTTCAGCGCCGCGCCCTCGCCGACGAAGGCGCCCAGTTCGGCCATCTCGGCCAGGACCATGGCGACGACCTCCAGCGCGTAGACCTCGTCCTCGGTGAAGGCGCGGGCCTGCTTGGACTGGACGACCAGCACGCCCAGCTTCTCGCCCAGGCGCTGGATCGGCACGCCGAGGAAGCTGGAATAGATCTCCTCGCCGGTCTCGGGCATGAAGCGGAAGCCGCGCTCCGAGGGCGCGTCGGCCGAGTTGATCGGCTTGCCGCGCCGGGCCACGCGGCCGACCAGGCCCTCGCCCAGCTTCATGCGGGTCTGGTGCACGGCCTCGGGCTTGAGGCCCTGCGTCGCGCAGAGTTCCAGCGTGTCCTCGTCGCGGAACAGGTAGATCGAGCACACCTCGGTGCCCATGGAATCCGCCGTCAGGTCGGTGATCTTGTCGAGCCGCGCCTGGCCCGCGGCCTCTTCGGCCATCGTGTCGCGCAAGCGCTTGAGCAGCTTGCGGCTTTCACTTTCAAGCCCGTCGGCCATGACGTCCGCCTGTTTGCCCCGTGCCGCCCGGGCGGGCGTGTCAGCCCGCCTTCTCCAGCTCGAAGGCATCATGCAGGGCCTGCACGGCGAGTTCCATGTATTTCCGGTCGATCAGCACGGAAATCTTTATCTCCGAGGTTGTAATGACCTTGATGTTGATGCCTTCCTGAGCGAGCACGCGGAACATCTTGGCCGCCACGCCCGCGTGGCTGCGCATGCCGATCCCCACGACCGAGACCTTGGCCACGCCGGTGTCGGCCTTGAGATCGCTGAAGGCCATGTGACCGGCCGCGCGCGCGTCGTTCAGCGCCTTCTCGGCGCGCTTGACCTGGTCGGTGGGGCACGAGAACGTCATGTCCGTGCGGCCGTCCTCGGATATGTTCTGCACGATCATGTCGACGTTCACGCCGGCCTCGGCCAGGGGCGTGAAGATCGACGATGCGATGCCGGGGCGGTCCTCGACCGACACCAGCGTCATCTTGGCCTCGTCGCGCGAATGGGCGACGCCCGCGACCACGTTGCTTTCCATGATGTCCTCCTCGTCGCACACGATGGTGCCGGACGCGTCCGTCTGTTCGCTGAGGGATGACAGCACCCGCAGCCTGACCTTGTAGCGCATCGCCAGTTCGACCGAGCGCGTCTGCAGCACCTTGGCGCCGAGACTGGCGAGCTCGAGCATCTCCTCGAAGGCGATGCGGTCGAGCTTGCGCGCCTTCTCGCAGATCCGTGGATCGGTGGTGTAGACGCCGTCCACATCCGTGTAGATGTCGCAGCGCTCGGCGCCGAAGGCGGCGGCGAAGGCCACCGCGGTCGTGTCGCTGCCGCCGCGGCCCAGCGTGGTGATCCGGCCCTCGGGGCTGATGCCCTGGAAGCCCGCGACCACGGCGACGCGCATGCCCTCGCCGAACTTGGCGGTGATGTTGTGCGTCGGGATTTCCTCGATCCGCGCCTGGCTGTGCGCGGACGTGGTCCGCAGCGGCACCTGCCAACCCTGCCAGGAGCGCGCGGGGATGTCCATTTCCTGCAGCGTCAGCGCCATCAGGCCGGCGGTCACGTTCTCGCCCGAGCTGACGACGGCGTCGTATTCGCGCGCGTCGAACAGCGGCGAGGTGTCCGAGACGTAGCCCACCAGCTTGTTGGTTTCGCCGGCCATGGCCGACACGATGACGATCACGTCGTAGCCGCGCGACACCTCGACGCCGACGCGCTTGGCGGCGCGGCGGATGCGGTCCAGCGTGGCGACCGACGTGCCGCCGAATTTCATCACGAGAACGGGCATGGGATTTCCTGCGCGGGGCTCGTGCGCCGTGTAAGTGCGGTGCGAGAAAAGGGCAAGATGGCAGATGCAGGGCGCGTGTGCGCCTGTCGCGGCGCGGCCACGGCCAGGGCCTCAGCGGCGGTAATCGACGGGCTGCGTGCCGGCGTCGCCGGCAAGGTGCGTCTCCATCCCCGGCGAGACCTCTGTGTTCTGGGCAGAGACCGCCAGCCAGCCGTCGGGACGGCGCTGCAGGATTGCGGTGATGATCGTCTGGCGGTCGCGGGCCTTGCCGCCGTCGGGCGCGCGCTGGCCGCGCAGGTGCAGACGCGCGCGGACCACCGCCACGTCGGTGCCGATGTAACGCGTCTCGGCCCGGCCGATGCGCAGCGTGGTGTCGGCGAAGAACGACTTCAGCGCGTAGTCGTGCGGCTTGGCGATCGCGTCGCGGCCGTGCCACCACAGGCCGGTGACGTTGACGAAATCCGCGTCCTCGGTGAACAGCGCGGCGATCGCGGCGCCCTGCCGCGTGGCCCAAGCGTCGGCGAAGGCGCGCGGGAAGGCTTCGGGCTCAGTAAGGATGGGCGCGCCCGTCCCAGGTCTCGAAGCAGCCGGTGGTCTCGGGGCCGAGCGCGTCGATGCGCGCGACCAGGCCCGATGCTGCCTCGTCGGTCGAGATGTCGGCGCTGCCGCCGCCCATGTCGGTGCGGACCCAGCCGGGATGGTAGATGCCCACGGCGATGCCGTCGCGCTTGAGATCCACGGCGAGGTTGCGGCCAAGGTTCAGCGCGGCGGCCTTGGAGGCGCGGTAGATGTAGCTGCCGCCCGGCGCGCGGGTCGACGAGGCCATCTGCGAGCTGATGATCGCGATCTTCGGCGCCTGCGCGCGGCGCAGCGCGGGCAGCATCCCCTGCACGGTCAGGAAGACACCCGTGACGTTCACCGCGAAGGTCTGCGCCCACATCTCGGCCGGGTAGCCGTCGTCGAGGGGCTGGCCCTTGTCGGGGTAGACGCCCGCGTTGCAGATCAGCGTGTCGAGCGGTGCGTCGCCCAGCCGCTCGACCAGCGCGCGGTGCGAGGCCGGATCGGTGACCTCGAGCGGCAGCAGGTCGCCGCCGCCGCGCGCCGTGCCCAGGGCCTCGTCGCCGCGCGCGGCGTAGGTCGACAGCAGGGCGGCACCGACGCCACGGTTCGCTCCGGTGATCAGGACGCGCATCAGTTGGCCTTTCGTGTGGGGGTGAAGGGCAGGGGCGCGATGGGCACGCCGTCCTCGACCAGGCGGCGGGCCTCGTCGCCGCGCGCCTCGCCCCAGATGGCGCGGCGCGGGCTGTCGCCCTCGTGGATGGCGCGGGCCTCGCGCGCGAAATCGCGGCCGACATAGTCGGAATGAGTCTCGACGTGCCGTTTCAGCACGGCGAGGGCGGCTTCGCCGGCATCGGTGGGGCGCGACAGCGGGCGGGCGTCTTCCGCGGACGAGGACACGCGCGGCGCCATCGGGGCCTTGTCGACCGAGGCGTCGCCGCAGACCGCACAGGCGACGTGGCCCGCGCGCTGGAGGGACTCGAAGGCACTGGCCGACTGGAACCAGCTGTCGAAGACGTGGCCGTCGGCGCATCTGAGCGAGTATCGTATCATTGCCAAGTTCCGTCCTGGTCGCCTGAAACGTAGATATAGGCGAGGCGGGTTCAAGTTTCCTCAACATGCTGGGGCAGGCGGGTCACGATTTCCTGCACGAGGCCGTCGACGTCGGTCTCCGCCCGAAGCGCCGCCTTCGCCCTTGCGCCGGCGTCGCGCTGCCGTTCGGGCGGGGCGAGTGCGGCCAGCCCTTGCGCCAGTTTCGACGCGTCGCGGACCGGCAGCGCGATGCCTTCCAGCCGGGCGAAGGGGGCGGCGTGGTTGGCGACGTCCGGCCCATGCAGCAGCGCCGCGCCGAAGGCGGCGGGTTCGTACGGGGTGTGTCCGCCGCGCGCGACCAGCGTGCCGCCGACGAAGACGCGGCCGGCCAGCGCGTACCACAGCGGCATCTCGCCCATCGTGTCGGCGAGGTAGATATCGGCGTCGCGAGGCGCCTCGTTCCGGCTGCGGCGGGCGACGGTCAGGCAGCGCCTTTGCGCCAGTGCCGCGACCGCGTCGCCGCGCCGGGCGTGGCGCGGTGCGAGGATCAGGCGCAGCGCCGGGTCGGCCGCGCGGGCGGCGGCGTGGGCGTCGAGCACGATCTCCTCCTCGCCCTCGTGGGTCGAGGCGGCGAGCCAGGTCGTTTCGCGCGCGAAGGCCTGCGCGAGGTCCGCGGGAATGTCGGGGCGGGGCGGTGTGTAGAGCGCCTTGAGGTCCGCGACCGGCCCGCGCGCGGCGTGGGGCAGGCCGAGTGCTGCCAGCCGGTCGGCCGAGCCCTGGTCCTGCGCCGAGACGAAGCTGAGCCGCCCGGTGAGTTCGGCGGCCAGCCGCGGCAGGCGGGCCCAGCCGCGAGCGGTGCGCGCGGTCATGCGCGCGCCCAGCACGATCACCGGACCGGGGCACGCGCGGATGCGATGCGGCCAAAGCTCGGATTCCAGCGTGACATGCGCAATGATGTCCCAGCGGCGGATGAAGCGGCGCGTGACCCAGCCAAGGTCCAGCGGCGCCGGCCGCACGGTGACCCGGTCGAGCGCCCAGCCCCGTGCGAGCGCGAGACCGGTCGCGGTGTTGGCGGTCAGCACGACGCGCAGGTCGGGGCGCGCGCGCAGCACCGCCTCGAGCACCGGGCGGGCCGAGGCGAGCTCTCCGTTCGAGGCGCCGTGCCACCACAGGTGCGGGCCGGGTTCCGGCACGCCGCCCCCGGCCAGACGTGCGCGCACGAGCGGGGGCCCGCCCCGGCGCAGCGCCGAGGCCAGCGCCACGATGGCCAGAAGCGAGACGAGGATGCGGTAGACGAACACGCGAAGGCTCCGGCGGGGATGCGCCCGACGTAGGTGGAAACGCCGCGTCCGGCAAGTCGGTGTCGCCTGCGGTCGCGGCGTCAGGCCGCGCGTCGGATCATCTCGCGCAGGGTCGACAGGTTCTCGGGTGTCGCCTGGTCGCGGCACGCCTGCGCGTGCAGCCCGATCCGGGTGAAGCCCAGCGTGAGCGCCATACCCTTGAGCGTGTGCAGCGCGCGGTCGAGGTCGTCGGGCCGGCCCGCGCCCGCGGCCGTCTCAATGTCCTGCAGGCGTTCGTCCGCGCGGGTGACGAAGTCGGCGACCATCTTCTCGACGAACTCCGCGCCGAGCGCGCTGGACAAGGCCTCGCGCTGGGCGTGGCCGGCATCGTCGTCGGGGTCGGCCGGCGCATCGCCCGCGCCGGCGTGCCCCGTGACGTCGCCGGTCACGCCGGGCGACAGGAACTTCGCGAGCAGCATGTCCAGCTTGTTGCGGGTCACGGGTTTTGCGCGGAAATCGTCCATGCCGGCCTGCTCGCAGGCGATGACGTCCTCGGTGAAGGCGTTGGCCGTCAGACCGACGATCGGGGTGGTGACGCCGCCTTCGCGCAGCGCACGCGTGGCCGCGATGCCGTCGAGATTGGGCATCTGGATGTCCATCAGGATCAGGTCGTAGGTCCGCGCCCGGGCCGCGGCGACGCCCTCGGTCCCGTCCCGGGCGGTGTCGACGTCCACCCCGAGCGTGCGCAGAAGCTCGACCGCGACGGTGCGGTTGATGTCGTTGTCCTCGACCACCAGGACGCGGCCGGCATGGCGCCGACCGGTGCGCGGGCCGGTCTCGGGCGTGCTGATCCGGCGCGCCGGGCCGATCCGCCCCACGGGCAGGGTGAACCAGAAGCGACTGCCCACGCCTTCCGTCGACTCCATCCCGATCGTGCCGCCCAACGCCTCGATCATGCGCCGGCAGATCGCGAGGCCGAGGCCGGTCCCGCCGAACTGGCCGGCCCTCGCGTGCTCGAGCTGGCTGAACTGCAGGAACAGCTTGCTCCGGTCGGCGGCCGCGATGCCGGGCCCGGTGTCGACGACCTCGACCGAAATGTGGTCTCGCCCGTCCTCGCTCAGCCGCACGCGGACCGAGCCCGCGGCGGTGAACTTGATCGCGTTGCCCACCAGGTTGATCAGCACCTGGCGCAGGCAGACCGGGTCCGTCGTGATGCGGATGTCGGGCACGTCGAACGACAGGGTCAGGCCCTTCGCCCGGGCGCGGGGGTCCATCACCGCGCGCAGAGACTGGATCACCTCCATGACGTCGAACTGCATCGTCGTCGTGGTCTGCTTGCCGGCCTCCATCTTCGAGAAGTCGAGGATGTCGTTGATCACGTCCAGCAGGATGTCGCCGGACATCCGGATGACCGAGACGTGCCGCTCCTGATCGGGGGTGAGGGCGGTCTCCTTCAAGAGCTCGGACGTCCCGATGATGCCGTTGAGCGGGGTGCGGATCTCGTGGCTCATGGCGGCGAGGAAGGCCGACTTGGCCTTGTTGCCGGCCTCGGCGGCCTCGGCGGCTTCGGCGTGGCGCCTGCTGAGCACCTCGAGGTCGTGCCGGGCGCGCGAGATCTGCCGCAGCTGCTGGGCCAGCAGGACCACGATCAGCACCAGCACCGCGGTCATGACGACCACGCCGGCGGCGATCGTGCGGTAGTCGGCCGAGGCTTCCTCGCGGCTGGTGACGCGCGCGATGTTGCTGGCCGAATTGGTCTCCTGGACCAGCGCCTCGGTCAGGGCCTGAAGGGCGCGCGCGCGGTCCAGCAGGTCGGGCAGGGCCGCGATCTGGCGGGTCTCGTCGGCAGAGGCGGCGTCGACGGTGCCGGCGAGGTCGATGATCGCGTCGTGCACCGCGGTCGCGCGCGCGGCCACGTCGTCGGCCGCGACGATCCCGTCGGCGAACTTGCCCTGCCTCAGGATCGAGGCGCGGCTGTAGAGGATGTCGTACCGCAGCAGAACGTCCGCAAGGTGCCGGTCGGTGGGGTCACGGCGCGCGGTGTGCAGGTGGTCGATGAAGCGGGCCACCTCGCGGTCGGCCTGGTAGGCGGCCCAGAGCGCATCCTCGCGCACGCTGGCGTCAAAGGAGTTCTGACGCGCCTGGACCCCGGCGAAGATGGTCGCGATGGCGATGAAGACGCCGACGCACGCCGCCCCCAGCAGCACGATCCCGACGAAAAGCCCCCTTTCGGGCGCGGCTCTCAGGGCCTTGCGCAGTGCCATTCGTATCCGCCCGGTTCCGCCCGCCGCCAGGGCGAGGCTACTCGACCTCGATCCGGATCACCTGCCAGACCGAGCGGTGGAAGATCATCTCGTTGTAGAGCTCGGGCACGAGGTCGAACGGGTAGATCACGAAGGCCGGGCCCTTGTCGCGCACCGACATGACGTCGCCGTTCCGGCGCGTGGCCAGGATCACCGGGTAGCTTTCGGCATCGCTGACAGGAATGTCGGCCGAGTAGTCGTTCAGCGCGATCACCCGCAGGGTGTCGCCGGTCGCGCCGACGGCGTCGAGCAGGGCCTTCAGCGTCGGGCCCGAGAACCGCTGCACGCCGTCGTACCAAGGCGTCTCGACAACCGCCTCGCGCCCGCTCAGGGCCTCGAGCATGGCGAGGTCGAAGGCGGCGCCGTCAGCGCTGTTGGTGTGCGTGATGGCTCCGCTGATCGTCACGACGACGGGTCCCTCGGGCTGCGGCAGGCCGCCCGACTGGACCGCCCCCGCAGAGGCGGGGACAAGGGCCACGGCGAGGGCCGCGGCGACCGCGATGCTTTTGATGATTGCCTTGAAGGTCATTGTCCCACTCCCGAATGCGTCAAGACGCCCTGCGAAAGACCCGGTCGAGCGAGGCCGGCCCGGTCACCTGGTCCCAATCCTCGCGCCGCATGCCGCTGATCTTGGAGATCGTCGAGGCGATGCGACCCCAGCCGCGTTCGAACGCCGCGACGCAGGCAGGGTCGAAATGCCGCCCCGCTTGCGCGGCGATCTCGTCGCGCGCCTCGTCGATGCTCCAGGCGTCCTTGTAGGGGCGCTTGGTGCACAGGGCGTCGAAGACGTCGGCCACGGCGACGATGCGCCCCTCGATCGGGATATCCTCGGCCGACAGGCCGTAGGGATAGCCGGTGCCATCCCACTTTTCGTGGTGCGCGACCGCAATCGCCTCGGCGACGCGGACGATGTCGCTGCGCGCGTCCTTGAGGATGTCGCCCCCGGCGAGAGCGTGCCCGCGCATCCTGTCGAATTCGGCGTCGGTGAGCTTGCCGGGCTTGTTGAGGATTGCGTCCGGCACGCCTATCTTGCCGACGTCGTGCAGCGGCGCGGCCAGGAAGATGTGGCGGCAATGCTCGGACGACAGCCCCATCTCCTCGGCGATGATGCGCGAGATCGCCGCCACGCGCGTGATATGCGCGCCGGTGCCGCCGTCGCGGCATTCGATCGCGCGCGCCAGGCGCCAGATCATCTCCTCCTCGCCTTCGAGCATGCGGCGTGTGGCGTCTTCGACCTCGCGCGTCAGAAGCCGCGCCCGATCGTCGAGTTCGAGTTGCGCCTGCCGCATCTGCAGGAGGTTGCGCGTCCGGATCCGAAGCTCGTGCGGGTCGATCGGCTTTGTCAGGAAATCAGTGGCGCCGGCCTCGATCGCGGCGATGCGGATGTCGCGCTCTTCGTCCGCGGTGACCATGACGACCGGGACCGTCCTGAACCGCGGCTGCTCCCTCAGCCAGCTTACGAAATCGATCCCGTTCATCCCGGGCATCTTGTAGTCGACGATGACGAGGTCCGCGCCGCCCGCCGGCAGCCGGTCGACCGCGCAGGCCGGCGTCGCGAAGCCTTCGGCCGTGCAATCGGCCATCGTCTCGGCCAGGCGGACGAGCACGGCGAGGCAGATCGGGTCGTCTTCGACAACGGCAACGTGCATGGGGCGCAATTCCCTGCGGTTCGACATGACATCGGGACCTTGCCCGGAATTACTTGCCGATCGGCTAGGGAAACACCGCTTTTCGCGGCGGATTTTAGTCGAAGCCGAGCGGTTTCGCGGGAGCGCGCGCTGGCGGTGGCCTACAGAAGCGGCGCCAGGATTTTCTTCAGGCACGCAGGCTTGGGGTGCATCCCATCGTAGAATTCGTCCGCGGCACATCCCGCTTCGACAGGGTCGTACGAGCCGACGAGCCCGACTCCTAGCCGTTCGGCGAACTCACGGAAATCGCGTTCGACCTTAGGATGCGCAAGGTCCAGTTCAATGATCTCCCGGTAGGCCTGTGGGTGATAAGGGCTGAGGACGAGCGCCACGTCGATGCCGCGGCGCACCAGATGTGCGACGAGGGTTTCGTACATGCGTTCCAGCGCCTCGGAATGGCGGTAGCGTTCCATGGAATGACGCGCGTCCTTCAACATGGATTCCTGTCTCTCGGCGTCGCTCATCCCGAGATACGCGGACGAGTAAATGATTGATCCGTCTTGCCGGCGCTTGGTGACACCCCCGGGCAACGCGTCATCCGCAACCCAGCTCGCAAGGGTCACGCGACGATATGCGCTCTGCAGAACCGACAGTATTTTCTGGTCGGCGACGCGAGTGTGGGGGCAGGCATGGCAGTGACATCTTCCGAGGCAGAATGGGATAGAAGATGTAGAACTGCTCCTCGACGGCGAGGCTCCACGTATG
>NZ_JBELMH010000043.1:0-28647 GCF_042096055.1 Citreimonas sp.
CGGACAAGGCCGCCGCCATGGCGCATGCCGGCTGGCGCGTGATCTCCGAGGGCTCTGCGCTGGTCGACACGGTCATCGCCGAGGTCTTCGACCAGATGGATCGGCGCGCCAAGGCGGGCGCGTGATGCGACCGCCGGCGTTCTGGGACAACCCGCCCGACCGGCCCGGCCTTGGCGCGCGGCTGCTGGCCCCGCTGGGCCGGCTCAGCGCTGCCGCAACGGCCCGGCGCGTCGCGCGCCCACCGGCGCACCGCGCCGGCGTACCAGTGATCTGCGTCGGCAACCTCAACGCCGGCGGCACCGGCAAGACGCCCACCGTGATCGCGCTGCTGATGGCGCTGTCGGCGCGCGGCATCACCGCGCACGTGATCTCGCGCGGCTATGGCGGGCGCCTCGCCGGCCCCGTGCGCGTGAATGAGCAGCGCCACACCGCCACCGACACCGGGGACGAGCCGCTGCTGATCGCGGCCTTCGCCCCTACCTGGGTCGCGCGCGACCGTGCCGCCGGCGCCCGCGCGGCCGAAGCGGCCGGCGCGCAGGCGCTGATCCTCGACGACGGCTTTCAGAACCCGGCGCTGGCCAAGGACCTGTCGATCGTCGTGGTCGACGCCGCGCGCGGCTTCGGCAACGGGCGCTGCCTGCCCGCCGGCCCGCTGCGCGAGCCGGTCGCGGCGGGCCTCGAACGCGCCGACCTGCTGCTGAGCATCGGCGAGGCCGAGGCGCAGGACAGCTTTACCGCCCGCTGGGGCGATGCGGTGCCGGTGCCGCGCGTCACCGGGCATCTCGAGCCGTTGCAGACGGGCATGGACTGGCAGGGCCTGCCGGTGCTCGCCTTCGCCGGCATCGGCCATCCCGAGAAATTCTTCGCCACCCTGCGCGCGCTCGGCGCCGACCTGCGCCACGGCGAGGCGCTGGACGATCACCAGACCTTCAGCACCGCCCTCCTGTCGCGGCTCGAGGCCGAGGCCCGCAAACTGGGCGCACAGCTGGTGACGACGGAAAAGGACGCAGTCCGCCTGCCACGCGCCTTCCGGCCAAAGGTCCTGACGCTGCCGGTGCGACTGACGCTGGACAAGGGCCAGCCGCTGGACGCGGCGCTGGACCGGCTGTTCCCGCGCGGCTGAGCTACTCGGCCGCGAGCGGAACCGCGTCCCGGCCCAGAGAGGCGATCTCGGCGATGGCGCCGCGCAGCGCCGCGCGCAGCGGCTCGAATCCGTCGTGCGGGCGGATCGTCGCCTCGTCCATGTACAGCGCGCGGTCGATCTCGACCTGCACGGCGTGGCGTCCGCGCCCGGGGCGGCCGTAATGCTGCGTGGTGTAGGCGCCGGCGAAGGGTGCGTTGCGCGCCACGGAGAATCCCTGCGCGGCGAAGGCCGCCTCGATCCGGTCGACGATCGCGCCGCCCGCCGAGGCGCCGAACCGGTCGCCGATCACCACCTCGGCCCGCCGCCCGCCGCGCGCCAGGCTCGCCACCGCCTCGTGCGGCATCGAATGGCAATCGACCACGATCGCCTCGCCGTGCAGCGCGTGCGCCTCGTCCAGCAGGCGCTGCAGCGCCGCGTGGTACGGCACCCAGACGCTGTTCAGCCGGCCGGTCGCCTCGGCATGCGGGATCTTGCCGCGATAGATCGCGCGGCCGTTGGCTACGACGCGGGGAATCACGCCCAGGCCGCTCGCGACGCGCGGGTTGTGCGGCCCGCGCCGGATGCCCTCGATCAGCGCGGGGTCGAGCTCGTCCGCCGCGCGGTTGAGGTCGACGTAGGCGCGCGGCGCAGCGGCCGCCAGCAGCGGCGCGCCGAACTCGGGCGCGCAGTCGAACAGCCGGTCGACGAAGGCGTCCTCGGACGACCGGATCGCGTGCCGGTCCAGCACCGAGCCGCGCATAAGATCCGCCGGATAGTCGCTGCCCGAGTGCGGCGAGGCGAACACGACGCGCGATGTCGGTCTGTCGGGCCTGTGAAGGGCGAAGGCGGCCATCGGGCAATCCGTGCACTGCTGCGGTCCGATCGAAGATAGCGCGATTTGCGACTTTGCCAAAAGCCCTTGATCCCGGTTTCGAGTCCTTTTATAGACCGCCCACCGGCGCGGATCAGCCGGCCCCGAACACCTCGGGGCGGGCAGAATCGCAAAGGCCATACGGGCGGTTAGCTCAGCGGTAGAGCACTACGTTGACATCGTAGGGGTCACTGGTTCGATCCCAGTACCGCCCACCATGGAATTACAAGCCCCGGCACAGGGGGCGCGCGCCCGCGTTGGCGCGCTTTCACGTGCCGGTAAACGCAACGCAGGCGCTCGCGCGCCGAGACAAGAGGAGAGCACCGATGAAGGTTGCAAACTCGCTCCGCTCGCTCAAGAAGCGCCATCGCGATTGCCGCGTCGTGCGCCGCAAGGGCCGGGTCTACGTCATCAACAAGACCCAGCGCCGGTTCAAGGCCCGCCAAGGCTGAACCCGGACACCGTTTCGGAATACGCGAAGGCCGCCCCTCGGGGCGGTCTTCGACGTTTCAGGGTCTTGTCGGGGTCTTGGTGCAGGGCCGCGGCGCCCCGAAAGAGGCGCCGCGCCCGGCCTCAGCGCGAGAACAGCCCTTCCAGCCCGCCCGCCAGCAGCCGAACCACCGTCGCCTGGTCGAGGTAGCCGGTCGCGTTCAGGTCGCGGTCGCGCTGGTAGCGGCGGATCGCGCGGCGCGTCTCGGCGTCGAAGGCGCCGTCGATCTGTCCCGGATCCAGCCCCAGCTGCGACAGGCGCACCTCGGCCAGCCTGCGGCCCACGGCGCCAAGGCCCAGGCTGTCTTCGGCTTCGCGGGCGGCGGCGTCGTCGCCTGCGCCCTGCAGCGCCTGGATGCGCGCCTGCGCCTCGCCGGCGAAGGCGCCCTGCGGCCGCTGGTCGAGGTAACGGCGGTAGGCCGCGACGGTGTCGTCGGCACGCGCCGCCTGCCAGGCCTGCCGGTCCTGCTCGGCGGCCTGCTCGGCGCGCTGCTCCTCGATGTCCGTCAGAAGCGCCTGCGCGCGGTCGGCATAAAGGCCGTCGGGGAAATCCTGCAGGTAGCGGCGCAGGTCCTCCTCGCGCCCCTGGTCCGACACGCGATCCCACAGGGCCTGGTCAGCGGCTTCGCGCGCCTCGGCGCGGGCCTGCGCCTCGCGCTCGATCTCGACCGCGCGCGTCTCGGCGGCGCGGTCCAGCCGGGTGACCTGCGGGCCAGTCAACAGGCCAGTCACGGCATAGCCCTCGGCGTCCTGCCAGCGTTCGATCGCGCTGCGCGTGCCGGGGCCGAAGATCCCGTCGATGCCGCGCGTGTCGTAGCCCAGGATCGACAAGTTCTGCTGCACGCTGCGGCGCTCTTCGCGGGTCAGTTCCAGCGCCTCCTCGGCCCGGCGGTCGGCGTACAGCGGGTCTTCCCCGATGGCGCGCAGGCGTTGTCGAGCGGCGGGAGCATTCTGTCCCTCGGGAAAGGCCTCGAGGTAGATGCGATAGCCCTCGGCGCTGTCCATCTGCTCGGCCCGGCGCCAGGCCGAATCGTCGCGCGAGGCGCGCGCTGCGGCGGGCTCGTCCGCGACGGGCGCCGGCTGTGCCGCGGGCGCGGAGACGTCGTCGGCCAGCAGCACCACCAGACCGTCGGGCGCGTAGCCGTCGACGCTCAACGACAACTCGGCCGCCGCCTCGGCCAGCGGCGCACCGGGGCGCGGCATCGCGCGGGTGGCGAAACGGGCCACCTCGGGCGCGGGGCCCCGGATCACGGTGACGCCCTGCGGCACCTCCAGGTCGCCCGGCCCCGCGGTCAGGAACGGCGCGGCCCCCGCCCCTGCCGGGCTTTCGCCCAGCACCAAGAAGGCGCGCCCCGGCCGCGCGGCCAGCACCGACAGCACCGCGTCGAGCGGCAGGCCCTGCGTCAGCGCGGTGGCCGCGTCGCCCGTCTCGGAGCCCGCGGGCAGCAGCCACGCGCCGGCGTGGCCGTGCACGAAGGCGCCCGACAGCACCACGACCAGCGGCGCCTCGTCGTCCTCGATGCCCGCGACGAACCGCGCCAGCGCGCCGCGCATGGCGCTGGCGTCGGCGTTCGCCGCCTCGGTCACGCCGAGGCCCCGGTCGCGCAAGGCCTGTGCGGCGGCGCCGACCCGTTCGGCGCCGAACACCGTGTCGAAGGTGGAATAGCGCGCGTTGCCGATGACCAGCGCCTCGCCCGCGAGGGCCGGCAGCGCCGCCAGCGTGAAGGCCGCCGACAGGAGCGCCCTCCCCTTCGCCTTGGCTGAACCTTTCGTCGACCGGGTCACTGCGCGCATCGCGTCCTCCTCCTGATGCGGCCCCACCGCTCGAGGGCCGCGGGGCTGAGGGCTCAATCGTAGCTGCGCGCATCCTCGATGACCAACCCGTCGCGCGGCAATCCGCCGATCGGCACGATCTCGACCGCGCCGCGCAGCTTGAGCACGTCGGCGACCGACGCCTCGAAGGCCGACGCATCCGTCGCCTCGGTCTCGAGCCGCACGGTCATCACGTCGCGCTCGCCCTCGCGGCTGGCCACGACGCGGGCGCGGGCGATCTCGGGATGCTTGGCGACAAGGGCCGCGACCTGCTCGGGGCGGACGAACATGCCCTTGATCTTGGTCGTCTGGTCGGCGCGGCCCATCCAGCCCTTGATGCGCGCGTTGGTGCGGCCGCAGGGGCTTTCGCCCGGCATGATCGCCGACAGGTCGCCCGTGGCGAAGCGGATCAGCGGGTAGTCGGGGTTCAGCGTCGTGACCACGATCTCGCCCACCTCGCCGGGTGCGACAGGGTCGCCGGTGCCGGGGGTGACGATCTCGACGATCACGTGCTCGTCGAGGATCATGCCCTCCATGGCCGGGCTTTCATACGCGACGTTGCCCAGGTCGGCCGTGGCGTAGCATTGCAGGCAGGCGATGCCGCGATCGGCGTAGTACTGGCGCAGCGACGGAAACAGCGCGCCGCCGCCGACGCCGGCCTTGGTGATGCCCAGCTCGACCCCCATCTCGTCGGCCTTCTCGAGGATGACCTTCAGGTAATCGGGCGTGCCGGCATAGGCCGTGACCTTCACGTCGCGCGCGGCGCGGACCTGAAGCTCGGTCTGGCCGGTGCCGGCGGGCAGCACTGTGGCGCCCACGGCGCGCGCGCCGCTCTCGAAGATGTGCCCGGCGGGCGTCAGGTGGTAGCCAAAGCAGTTCTGCACGATGTCGCCCGGCCCAACACGCGCCGCGTGCAGGAAGCGGCCCATGCGCCACCAGTCGTGGGTGATGCCGCCGGGCTCGTAAATCGGACCGGGGCTCTGGAAGATGTGGGCGACGTTGGCCACAGGCAGCCCCCCGAAGGGCGGGTGCGCCGCCTGCCGCTCGGACAGGTCGGCCTTGCGCAGGACCGGCAGCCGGGCGAGGTCCGAAAGGCTTTCCAGCGGGTCCATCTTGTGCCGGCCCAGCAGGTCATTGAGCGCGGCCAGTTGCGCCGCCTCGCGCGCGTCCTGGCTGCGGGTTTCGAGATCGTCGTAATAGGTGCTCATGCCGCGTCCCTTCCTGTCCGTCCCGGGCGTCTCCGCCCCGATGTCGTGCGACGGCCATGCCGCCATCATGTCGTGCGGCGGCTGCGCCGCCTGTCATCCCCGGACCGTCGCGGCGCGGCGCTAGCCTGCGGCCGCCTCGACCCGCTCGCTTGGCCCGTCCAGCGCCACGCGCGTCAGCGCCGCGACCAGCCGCGTGTACCGCTCGGCCGAGCCCGCCTTGTCGGCGAGCTTGGCCGCGTCGTCCGGCAATCCCAATTTCCGCGCCTGCCCGCCCGACACGTCGTCGAGCATCGGGTAGAGCGCCTCCCACGCGATCTGCGCCTCGCGCGCGAAGATCGCGGCACCGGTCGGGCCGAAGCCCTTGAATTCCTGCACCCGCGACAGGATGCCGTCGCGGTCGCCGCCCTCGTCGCGCATCCGGCGCAGGTCGCCGCCATAGCGCGCGTCCGCCATCTTCGCGGTCTCGATCAGCCGGTCGGCACCCTGGTTGTCGTAGCGGGCATAGCCGTTCCGGTTCAGCACCTTGACCAGGTGGTTGCGGTTGACCGAGGCCAGCGCGTCGACCTTGTGCAGCCCCTCGTCCTTCAGCGCGCGGGCCGCCTGCACCGCGTTGCCGGCGGCGATCCGCGCCGACATCAGCTGCGCGGCGATCAGCCAGTGGAACCATTGCTGCGGCTCGTCGCGGGCGATGGTCGCGCCGATCTCCTCGCTGAACAGGGTGCCGTGATCGTCGATCAGGGCGGTCACGATGTCGTCTGCCTTGGCCATGTCGTTCTCCGTCGGTTGCCGTCCGGACACCAACGGCGCACCCCGCGCGCGTGTTTCTACCGCGCCGTCACGCCAGCCAGCGCTTGCGCCGCCGATAGGACCGCACGTCGCGGAACGACTTGCGCCCCTCGTCGGACACGCCGAGGTAGAATTCCTTCACGTCGGCGTTCTCGCGCAGCTCGGGCGCCGTGCCCTCCATCACCACGCGGCCGTTCTCCAGGATATAGCCCTGGTGCGCGTAGCGCAGGGCGACGTTGGTGTTCTGCTCTGCCAGCAGGAAGCTCACGCCCTCGTTCTCGTTGATCGACTTCACGATCTCGAAGATCTGCTCGACCAGCTGCGGCGCCAGCCCCATCGACGGCTCGTCCAGCAGGATCATCTCGGGGCGCGACATCAGCGCGCGGCCCACCGCCGTCATCTGCTGCTCGCCGCCCGAGGTATAGCCCGCCTGGCTGCGGCGGCGCTCCTTCAGGCGGGGAAAGTAGGTGTAGACCATCTCGAGGTCGGCCTCGATCGCGCCCTTGCCGTCGCGGCGGGTATAGGCGCCGGTCATCAGGTTCTCCTCGACCGTGAGGTGCTGGAAGCAGTGCCGCCCCTCCATCACTTGGATCACGCCGCGCTTGACCAGCGCCGACGGGTCGAGGTCCTGCACCCGCTCGCCCTTGTAGAGGATGCTGCCCTTGGTGACCTCGCCGCGCTCGGAGTGCAGCAGGTTCGAGATCGCCTTCAGCGTCGTGGTCTTGCCCGCCCCGTTGCCGCCCAGAAGCGCGGTGATGCCGCCCTTGCGGACGGTCAGGCTGACGCCCTTCAGCACGAGGATCACGTGGTTGTAGATCACCTCGACGTTGTTGACCTCGAGCAGCGCCTCGTCGGTCCGTGCGGCATCGAGCATGTGGAGTCCCCTTCTTCGGGCAATGGCCCCGGTCTGCGGTATCGGTCGGGTCGCCGGCGGCCCGAAGGCCGCCGGCAGTCTCGGCGTCAGTTGGTGGCCGAGCACTCTTCGTTGGTCGGCCACGGCGCGTTGCTTTCCGCGTACTCGGCCGCGTTGGCGTCGATCAGCTCGCGGTAGCCCTCGACGTTCGGGGTCAAAAGCTCGGACGCCTTGACGAACTGCTCGCCGTCCCATTCCAGCATCCAGCCGCCGGAATGGCCGGTGTGGTTGGCGCAGGTGGTCTGGAACGGCGGCACCATGCCGTCGAGGCCCAGCTCGGCGATGCGCTCCTCGGTGAAGTTGAGGTTCTCGAGGCCCCAGCGCAGCTGCGACGGGTTGATCTCGGCCACGTCGTACTCTTCCTGCGCGACGCGGATCGCCTCGGCCAGGATCGCCGAGATGACGATGCCGCGGCCGTAGAAGACGCCTTGCATCTCTTCCTCGTTGGTCTGCGACAGGCCCGCGTCGACGACGTATTCCTTCACGTCCTGCATCACCGGCGCGTCCATGTTCGGGAACGACCAGCTGATCGACTTGTAGCCGGCGCCGTCCTCGCCCACGAGGTCGAGATCCGCGTCATGCCCGGCCCACCACACGCCGATGAAGTTCTCCATCGGGAACTTGGTCTTGACCGCCTCGGTGATGGCGCCGGCGTTCATCGCACCCCAGCCCCACATGATGACGTAGTCGGGACGCTCGCGGCGGATCTGCAGCCACTGCGCCGACTGGTTCTGCATCTCGTTGAGGCCCACGGGGATTGGCACCAGCTCGAAGCCCTTCTCCTCGGCCAGCTTCTCGAGCACCGGCAGCGGCTCCTTGCCGAACGGGTGGTCGAGATGCAGGAACGCGAACTTCTTGCCGTCGAGATCGCCTTCCTGCGCCTCGATGTACTGCACGATCATGTCGGCCGCGTCCCAGTAACCCGACGGGGTGTTGTAGGCCCACTGGAAGGTGGTGCCGTCCGACATCGGCGAAAAGCCGTAGCCGGGCGCCAGGATCGGGATCTGGTCGACGTTGGACTTGGGCAGGACCTGCAGCGTGATGCCGGTCGACCAGGGCTGGGTCACCAGCGCCTCGCCCTTGAGCTTCTCGTAGCACTCCACGCCCTTCTCGGTGGAATAGCCGGTCTCGCATTCCTCGGCGTTCACCGGCACGCCGCCGATGCCGCCGTCACGCTCGTTGAGCATGGTGAAGTAGTCCGCCTGCCCGTTCATGATCGGGATGCCGGTCGCCGCGAACGGCCCGGTGCGGTAGGCCAGGTTCGGCGTGAACAGCTCTTGCGCGAGGGCGCTGCCGCCCGTTGCGCCGGCGATCACCGCGGCTGCGGCAAGCTTGGTGAAGTGGTTCATGGTTATCCTCCCATGGGTTGAAAAGGCCCCGGTTTGCCCGGGATCGTGTCCGGCCGCCCCTAGTGCGGGAACGGCCAGATGATGAGTTTCTCGCGGATCAGCGCCCAGAGCCGCGCGAGTCCATGCGGCTCGACGATCAGGAAGAAGATGATCAGCGCGCCGACGATCATGGTGTTGAGATGCTCGACCATGGCCGAGCTGATGGGGATCCCCAGCGCGCCGGGCACCATGTTCAGCACAACCGGCAGCCCGACGATCAGGATCGCGCCCAGGAAGTTGCCGAGGATCGAGCCCAGCCCGCCGATGATCGCGATGAACAGCACCTGGAAGCTCAGCTGGATGTAGAACACGTTCGGCTCGGCCGCGCCCTTCCACATGAAGACATACAGCGCGCCGGCCACGCCCACGACGTAGGACGAGATCGCGAAGGCCGTCAGCTTCGAGGTCATCAGGTTGATGCCGATCAGCTCGGCCGCGATGTCCATGTCGCGCGTGGCCTTCCACGTGCGCCCCAGCGTGCCACGGGTCAGGTTGATGCACAGCAGCGTCATCAGCGTGACGATTCCCAGCACCAGGAAGTACTGCACGATCGAGTCCGCCTGCGGGCCGGTGACGTAGATCCCGAACATCTCGATGTTCGGCACCTGGATCGCGCCGCTGGCGTTGTAGTTGTAAAGCCAGCCCCACTTCTCGAACAGCCACGCCAGGAAGAACTGCGCGGCCAGCGTCGCGATCGCGAGATAGAAGCCCTTGATGCGCAGGCTGGGGATGCCGAACATCACGCCCACGCCCGCGCTGAAGACGCCCGACAGCAGGATCGCCACGATCGGGTTCATCCACGGGAACAGCGTGATCATCTTGTAGCAGGCATAGGCGCCCACGCCCATGAACGCGCCGGTGCCCAGGCTCAGCTGACCGGCATAGCCCGTCAGGATGTTCAGCCCCATCGCCGCCAGCGCGTAGATCAGCACCGGGATCAGCATGGTCTGGAAGGCGAATTCCGACGCGGTGAACGGGAAGATCACCCAGGCGAAGGCCAGGATCACCCCCAGCAGGATCGCGTCCTGCCGGACCGGGAACAGCGCCTGGTCGGCCTTGTAGCTGGTCTTGAACTGCCCTGCGGTGCGGTAAAGCATGACCGTCTCTCTTTTCCTTCGTCCCGGTCCGCCTTCGCGTCCCGTCGCGGGCGTGGCGCCCGTGTGTCCTCAGCCGGCCGCCGCGCGGCCCGTCGTGTCGGTCGGATCCCCGCCGAAGGCTTGCGCCCCCGGCGGGCCGTCTAGACCCGCTCGATGATCCTTTCCCCGAACAGCCCCTGCGGACGGAACAGCAGCACGATCAGCGCCAGCACGAAGGCGAACCATGCCTCGGTGTTGCCGCCCAGCAGCGGCTGGCCCCAGTAGATCTCGAAGATCTTCTCGAGCACGCCGATCATCAGCCCGCCGACGATGGCGCCGGTGATGGATTCGAGCCCGCCCAGCATCAGCACCGGCAGCGCCTTGTAGGCGATGACCTCGAGCGCGAAGGAAACCCCGGCCCGCGCGCCCCAGGCGATGCCCGTGACCAGCGCGATGATGCCCGCGATGAACCACACCAGAACCCAGATCGTCTGCAGGCTGATGCCCACCGACAGCGCCGCCTGGTGGTCGTCGCCCAGAGCGCGGATCGCGCGCCCCATGCGGGTGTAGTTCAGGAACGCCAGCAGGGCGCCCACCAGCGTCGCCGCGACCAGCACCACCGTGATGTCCAGATGCTGCAGGATCAGCAGCCCGCCGAAGGGCTCCAGCACGGTGTCGCCCGTGGGAATGCCCAGCTCCTCGGTGATCATCACCTTGTTCTCGCCGCCGAAGATCGTCTCGCCGAGGCCGATCAGGAACAGCGTGATGCCGATCGTCGCCATGAACAGGATGATGTCGGGCTGGCCCACCAGCGGGCGCAGCACGACGCGCTCGATGCTGACCGCCAGCACGAACATCACCGCCAGCGTCGCCACGACGGCGATCCAGGCCGGCACGCCCATCGCGTGCAGGCCCACCAGCGTCAGCGCCGCGAACACCACCATGATGCCCTGCGCGAAGTTGAAGATGCGGGACGACCGGAAGATCAGCACGAACCCCAGCGCGATCAGCGCGTAGAGCACGCCCGAGACCAGCCCCTCCCACAGCACCTGCATCAGGAAGTCGGGCGCCTCGACCATGTCCACGAAGGGCGTGACGAAGATGTCTCTCAGCATGGCAGGCTCCTGCGGGCCGTGCGGCCCCTGTCTTCATTCGTAGGGAATTGCTTCTGGGTCAGGACGCGCGCGCCCCTGTTCCGCGACCGGTCACTCATGCGGCACCCCCAGATAGGCGTCGATCACCGCCTGGTCGGCGCGCACCTCGGCCGGTGCGCCGTCGCCGATCTTCTTGCCGTAATCCATCACCACGACGCGGTCGGACAGGTCCATGACCACGCCCATGTCGTGCTCGATCAGGCAGATCGTGGTGCCGAATTCGTCGTTCACGTCCAGGATGAAGCGGGACATGTCCTCCTTCTCCTCGACGTTCATGCCGGCCATCGGCTCGTCGAGCAGCAGGATCGACGGCTCGGCCGCCAGCGCGCGGGCCAGTTCGACCCGCTTCTTGAGGCCGTAGGGCAGACGGCCCACCGGCGTCTTGCGGATGTTCTGGATCTCGAGGAAATCGATCACCCGCTCGACCTTCTCGCGGTTCTCCATCTCCTCGTCGCGGGCCTTGCCCCACCAGACGGCCTGGCTGAGGATGCCCGCGTTCATGTGCGTCAGGCGGCCCGTCATGACGTTGTCGAGCACCGTCATCCCCTCGAACAGCGCGATGTTCTGGAAGGTGCGCGCCACGCCCATGCGGGCGACCTCGAACGGCTTCATCGGCGGGCGCTTCTCGCCCTTGTACCACACCGCGCCCTCGGTCGGCGTGTAGAAGCCGCTGATGACGTTGAGCATCGACGACTTGCCCGCGCCGTTCGGCCCGATGATGGCGCGGATCTCGCCCTCGCGGATGTCGAAGCTGATGTCGTTGATCGCCGTCACCCCGCCGAACTTCAGCGTGATGTTGCGCATCTCCATCAGCACCCCGCCGATCTGCCGCCCGTCGGCGGTGACGTATCCTTCGGTGTCTTTCATGTTCTGCCCCCCGCACCCTCACATCCGTCCCAAGGAGTCCAACGCTTGAACACGCTGAGCGTCGTTCCCTGGGAAATAACCAGCAGGAAATGCTCGTTCCGGCCGGACGTCACAGTCCATGCCGCCATGTCACTATCTGCAAACCTGCAAATCGGTGCCCAGTCTCCCGGTGTGGACTCAATAAGCGCCTCGAATTGCGGCTCCGATATGCCGCCCGAGGAAGAGCCGATCTCGGTGAAAGCCGCACAGTAGCGGTATTTCTTTGATGGGTCCGCGGGCAATGTTGCTTCGACAAGAATCAGGGTCACGTCGTCCAAGGCGAATGAGGCCGCTTCCGCAGTATCTGGGTCGAATAGATCAGTGCTTGGGACCGGAATTTCGTGGGATGTTGCATGCAAGTCTTCGACCGGGAACGGCGCATCCTTCACCATCGGCTCCAGGCATCGTTCCGCCGCAATGTCAGCCAAGTGCGTGTCGGCATGCGCCGCGTGGGACAAGCAGACGAAAGCTCCCAAGAGGAAGGCGCCCAAGGCATGGCGGGGTCTTCGTCCGGCCGCCTTGCCGCAAACGGCCCGGTGGACCGTTCGGTACGCAGACGGGCGCAGCCCCGGGGAGCGATGCGGGTCAGCGCGAGCGTCACAAGTCATTCCGCCGCCACCTGCGCCTGGGCCACCGGGAAGGTCTTGGCGTCGCGGATCTCGAGCGTCGCCTTGATCCGGCCCTTGCGGCCGTCCTCGTAGGTCACCTCGGTCTCGGTGTAGACGCTGTCGGACCCGTCGTAGAGCGCGTTCACCAGATCCTCGAACTTCTCGCCGATGATCTTGCGCCGAACCTTGCGGGTGCGCGTCAGCTCGCCGTCGTCGGCGTCCAGTTCCTTGTGCAGCACCAGGAACCGGTGCACCTGGCAGCCCGAAAGCATCTCGTCGCGCGCGATGCTCTCGTTGGTCTCCTCGACGTGGCGCTGGATCATGTCCAGCACCTGCTTGTGGCCCGCCAGTTCCTGGTAGGACGAATACGCGATGTTGTTGCGCTCGGCCCAGTTGCCCACCGCCGAGAGGTCGATGTTGATGAAGGCGCAGCATTTCTCGCGGCCGGCGCCGAAGACCACCACCTCGAGGATGTTGGGGTAGAACTTCAGCTTGTTCTCGACGTACTTGGGCGCGAACATGTTGCCGTCGGCCATCTTTCCGACGTCCTTGGCGCGGTCGATGATCCGAAGGTGGCCGCTGCCCTCCTCGATGAAGCCCGCGTCGCCGGTGGCGACCCAGCCCTCGGGGTCCTTGGTATCGGCGGTCGACTCGGGGTTCTTGAAGTATTCCACGAAGGTACCCGGGCTGCGGTAGTAGACCTCGCCGTTGTCGCCGATGCGGATTTCCACGCCCGGGGCGGGCACGCCGACGGTGTCGCTGCGCACCTCGCCGTCGGGCTGCACGGTGATGAACACCGACGCCTCGGTCTGCCCGTAAAGCTGCTTGAGGTTGATCCCCAGCGCGCGGAAGAAGTCGAAGATCTCGGGCCCGATCGCCTCGCCGGCGGTATAGCCGACGCGGATGCGCGAAAAGCCCATGGCGTTCTTCAGCGGGCCGTAGACCAGCATCTCGCCCAGGCGGTATTTCAGCCGGTCCATCGCGCCCACGGGCTTCCTATCGAGGATGCGCGGGCCGACGCGGCGGGCATGGTCCATGAAGTAATGGAACATCCGCCGCTTGAGCGGGCTCGCATCCTCCATCCGGATCATGATCTGCGTGAGCTGCGTCTCGAAAACCCTTGGCGGAGCGAAATAATATGTCGGTGCGATCTCGCGCAGATCGGTCAGCAGCGTCTCGGCGGATTCCGGGCAGTTGACGCAGAACCCCGTCCAGTAGGCCTGCCCGATCGAGAAGATGAAGTCCCCGACCCAAGCCATTGGAAGATAGGCCAGAACCTCGTCCTCGCGCCGCAGGTTGTCGAACTCGGACGAGGCGCGCCCCGATTCCACGATGTTGCGGTTCGACAGCACCACGCCCTTGGGCTTGCCCGTCGTGCCGGACGTGTAAAGCATCACGCAGGTATCGTCGTAACCCAGCCCCCCGCGCCGGCGGTCGAGTTCGGTCATCAGGGTGTCGCGCGCGGCGCGGCCCCGGTCCTGCACGGCGGTGAACGGATGCAGCTTGGAATGGTCGTATTTGCGCAGGCCGCGGGCGTCGACGTAGATCATCTGCTCGAACCGGCTCAGCCCGTCCTGCACCTCGATCACCTTGTCGACCTGCTCCTGGTCGGCCACCACCGCGAAGCGCGCGCCGGAATGCTCCAGCACGTAGGCCATCTCCTCGGCGTTGGCGTCCTGGTAGAGCGGCACCGGGATGGCGCCGCACATCTGCGCGGACACCATCGACCAGTAGAGCGTGGGTCGGTTGCGGCCGATCACCGCGACCGCGTCGCCCGGCTCGACGCCCAGCGCCAGCAGGCCCAGCGCGAAATCCTCGATCTCGGCCTCGGCCTGGGCCCAGGTCCAGGTCTGCCAGATGCCGAATTCCTTTTCCCGGTAGGCCGGGCTGTCGCCGAATTCGCGCGCATTGCGCGCCAGCAGCGCGGGGATCGAACGCAATCCCTCCGCGCCCTCGGTCAGATGCGCCAAGTCTTCTCCTCCCATCATGCCGGTTGGCCCGGCATCGCAGCCGGCCCCCTCCAGAACCGGCGGCCGCTTGCACGCGACCTTGGTCGTCCATTCAGACAGCCCCCACGCTGGCGGTCAACTTTTTCCTGATGATTGCCGAATCCTTGCGAATTGTAACAAGCGCGCCTGACCCGGCGGCAGCCGCATCGCGCTTGGCGCGCCCCCCCGCGCGGTGCTAGCCATCGGGGCAAGGAGGATCGCGCATGGCAAGCACGCACGCGCTGATGCAGGCCGGGCTGAACCTGATCCAGCAGGCCATCTCGATCTACGACAGCGACCTGCGGCTGGCGGCCTGCAACGCCCGCTTCGCCGAGCTGTTCGACCTGCCCGCCGCCCTCACCCGCCCCGGCGCGCGCTTCCGCGACACGGTGCGTCACCTGGCCGAGCGCGGCGAATACGGCCCCGTCGACGACCTTGAATCGTTCGTCGACACAAGGGTCGAACAGGCCCGCGCGTTCGAGCCGCATTACATGGAGCGTCCCCGCGCCAACGGCCGTTTCATCAGCGTCGAGGGCGCGCCGCTGCCGCAGGGCGGCTGGGTCACGGTCTATACCGACATCACGGCGGTGAAGGCGCAGGAAAGCCTGCTGCGCACCCGGTCCGAACTGTTGTCGGACGAGGTGCTGAAACGCTCGGAACAGCTGTCGCAGACCAACCGCGAACTCGCCGCCACGATCACCGCGCTGGAAGAGGCCCGCCGCGAGCTGACCGAGATCGAGGCCCGCACCCGCACCACGACCGAGATGATGCCCGCCCACATCGCCCGCCTCGACGCGGCCGGGCGCTACACGTTCTCCAACAAGCGGCTGTCCTCGGTCCTGCCGGGGCGGCCGTCGGACATCCTGGGCATGACGATGGAAGAGGCGCTGGGTCCGCAGGCCTACGCCCGCGTGGCGCCGCACCTTCAGGCCGCCTACGAGGGCCGCCAAAGCACGTTCGAATTCACCGACGAGGTCTCCTCGCGCCGCATCCGGGGCGTGTTCACGCCCGACCCGCTGGAACGCGGCGTCTACATCCTCAGCCAGGACGTGACCGAGGAGACGCAGGCCCGCGCCGCGTTGCAACAGACGCGCCGGCGCGAACTGGCGGCACAGCTGACCAGCGGCCTCGCACACGATTTCTCGAACCTGCTGACGATCATCATGGGCATGCAGTCCAAGCTCGCCCGCCTCGACCTGCCGCCCGAGGCCGATCCGCTGGTCGCCGCCACCATGCAGGCGGCGCGACGCGGCGGCACGCTGCTGTCGCGCATCGCGGGCGTGACCAGCCACCGCGCCTGGCGTCCCGAACCCGTCGTCCCGGCCGAGCTTCTGGACGAGCTCGCCACGCTCGCCGGCCCGTCGCTGCCCGCGTCGATCACGCTCGACGTCACTTGCACGGTGCGCGACGCGCTGATGCTGGATGCGGGGCTGTTGCAGGATTCGCTGCTCAACCTCGTGCTCAACGCCCGCGACGCCTGCGGCCGGCACGGCCGCATCGTCATTGACGCGGTGGAACGACAGGGCGTGTGGTTCGAGATCACCGTCGCCGACACCGGCCCCGGCTTCACCGCCGAGGCGCTCGCGCGCGGGCGCGATCCGTTCTTCACCACCAAGGGCGGCGAGGGCTCGGGCCTCGGCCTCGCGATGGTCTACGACATGACCAAGCTTGCCGGCGGCGACCTGCGGCTGGCCAACACCGACGCGGGCGCGCAGGTGACGCTGCGCCTGCCGCTGCGCCGGGCAGAGGCGGTGGCGCGCGCCGGCCTCGTCCTGCTGGTCGAGGACGCGCCCGAACTACGCGAAAGCGTGCGCGAGATGCTGACCGGCATGGGCTTTTCCGTGGTCGAGGCCAGTTCCGTCGCCGAGGCGATCCTGCTGGCCGAGGGTCTGCCCGACATCGCGCTGGTCCTGTCGGACATCGCGCTCGAGGGCGACCGGCCCGGCGCCGCCCTGCCCGACCTGCTGCCGGGCCACGACGTGCGGCTGATGACCTCGCTGCCGCCCGGCGACGCGCTGCGCCGGCAGGCACAGGCCGCCGCCCCGGTGATCGCCAAGCCGTTCTCGGCCGAGGATCTCGCGCGCTTCCTCGGGGTCGGCGCGGCCGAGGCGCCCGGCGCGGCCAGAGCCTGACGCCCGCCCGCTTCCCCGCCCCCGCGCAATGCGCTAAGCCCGATGCATGAGCGCGCTTGTCTCCATCCTCGACGACGAACCGGCGATCCGGTCGATGCTGGCCGACGCGCTGGCCGAGGCCGGCTTCCGCACCATGACCTTCGGCCGCGCCACGGAATTCGAGGCCGCGCTGCGCAAGACCGTGCCGGACGTGTGCCTCGTCGACCTCGGCCTGCCCGACCGCGACGGGCTGAGCCTGGTGCACCGCCTCGCGCTGGAAAAGGGCGCCACGGTCATCATCATCTCGGGGCGCGCGCAGGTGCAGGACCGCGTGACCGGGCTGGAACTGGGCGCCGACGACTACATCATCAAGCCGTTCGACCCCGCCGAGGTCGTAGCCCGCATCCGCGCGCGCCTGCGCACCCAGGCCCGCCCGCAAAGCCACGGCGACCTTGCGCGCTTCAACGGCTGGACCGCGCATTTCGACCGCTACGCGCTGGTCGACGACGCCGGGTGCGAGACGCCCTTCAGCCACGCCGAGGGCGCCGTGCTGCGGCTGTTCCTCGAAAGCCCGAAGCGCCTGATCACCCGCGCGCACATGCAGGAATCGCTCGGCGGCGGCGCCGGCGACAGCTTCGACCGGGCGATGGACGTGCGGATCTCGCGCCTGCGCACCAAGCTGCGCGAGGACCCCAAGAACCCGCGCCTGATCAAGACGATCTACGGCGCGGGGTACATCTTCCTGGGCGATGTCGCCTGGGAGTGAGGGCGCGTGGGGCTCTGCCCCCGGCCCGTTCCGGGCCTCCCCCGGGATATTTGGGGACCAAAGAAGCCTTTGTGCGTCCTAGGGCGCGGCGGCGGCCGCGGCGCGGGCGAGCGCCTGCAGGCCGGTGACGATGTCGTCCTCGGCGGTGTCTTCCTCGAAGGCGTGGCTGATGCCGCCGATCGAGGGCACGAACAGCATCGCCGCCGGCATCAGGCTGCCGACGTTGCTGGCGTCGTGCAGCGCGCCCGACGGCATCTCGCGCCACTGTCCCGGCGCCGTCGCCTCGGCCGCGTCGCGCAGGGCGGCGCGCAGGCCCTCGTCCATCGCGACCGGCTCGATCCCCAGCATCGGGCCGAATTCGACATTCAGCCCGCGCGTCTCGGCGATCTCGGCGGCGGTTTCGCGGATGATCGCCTCCATCCGCTTCAGCCGGTCCGGATCGCGGTCGCGCCACTGCATCGAGAACCGCGCGCGCCCCGGCACGATGCTGGACGCGTCCGGGTGCAGCGCGACGTGGCCGATCGTCCAGACCGTCGCGGGGGTGACCACGTTGGCGAAACGCTCGTTCAGCGCGGCGTTGAACGCCGCCAGCGCCTGGAACGCGTCGCGGCGCAGGTGCATCGGCGTCGTGCCGGCGTGGTTCTGCTGGCCGTGGAAGGTGACCGCCATGTCGCGGATGCCGACGATCGCCTCGACCACCCCCAGCGCCTGCCCCGCGCCGTCCAGCACCGGGCCCTGCTCGATATGCATCTCGAGGAAGCCGGTGAAGCGCGCGGGATCCACCGGGCCGCCCAGACGGTCGCCCATCGCGGCGCGCGCGTCGCCCAGCGTGATGCCGGCATGATCCGTCAGCGCGTCGGCCTCGGCCTGCGTCAGCAGCCCCGACCACGCCGCGCTGCCGGTGGTGACGCCGAAGCGTCCCTCCTCGTCCTGGAACGACACGCAGGACACCGCCGGCCCGCCCGCCTCGCGCGCCGCGCGGGCGATTTCCAGCCCCGCGACCGCCCCCAGCGCGCCGTCGAGCCAGCCGCCCTCGGGCTGCGTGTCGGTGTGCGAGCCCACCAGAAGCGAGCGCCCCTCGGCCAGGCCGAACAGGTTGCCCATCGGGTCGAACCGCGGCTGAAGCCCGGCGTCGCCGATGCGGGCGGCGAACCAGTCGCGGGCCTCGATCTCGGCGGGGGTGTAGGCGGGGCGCACCACGCCCGTGCCCACGCCCGACGCGCCGATCGCGCGCAACGCGTGCAGGTCGGCCAGGAAACGCTCGGGGTTCACTTGGATCGTCGGGGCTGTCATGCCCGGACCTTCGCGCATAGCCGCGCCACCCGCAAGCCGCCCGGTCTGGACCTTCGCGGCGCGCGCGCCTAGCGTGCCGACCGACACGGGAAGGGGAAGACATGGCCACCGGACGCAACATCCGCACCTATTTCGACGGCACCTGGCACGACGGCGACGCGATGGTCATGCGCGCCAGCGACCACGGCGCCTGGCTGGGGTCGAGCGTGTTCGACGGGGCGCGCCACGTGGACGGCGTCGCGCCCGACCTGCGCGCCCATTGCGACCGGGTGAACCGCAGCGCCCGAGCGCTGATGCTGAACCCCACCGTGCCGACCGACGACATGGTCGCGATCGTGCGCGAAGGCCTCGCCGCCTACCCGAAGGAAACGCCGCTGTATATCCGGCCCATGTACTGGGCCATCGACGGCGACGCGGCGGTCATCGCGCCCTCGGCCGAGCGCACGGGTTTCGCCATCGCGCTCGAGGAAATTCCGATGCCCGCGCCCGACGCCACGGTCACGCTGGGGCGCACCCGCTTCCGCCGCCCCGTGCTCGAGGACGCGGTGGTCGACGCCAAGGCGGGCTGTCTCTACCCCAACAACGCGCGCATGCTGATCGACGTTCGCCGGCGGGGCTTCGGCAACGCGCTGGTGGCCGACGCGATGGGCAACGTCGCGGAATCCGCCACCTCGAACGTGTTCATGGTGCGCGACGGCACCGTCTTCACGCCGATCCCCAACGGCACGTTCCTCGCCGGTATCACCCGCGCGCGCCACATCGCCAACCTGCGCGCCGACGGGGTCGAGGTGGTCGAGACCGTGCTGTCCTTCGCCGATTTCTACACCGCGGACGAGGTCTTCCTCACCGGCAACCTGACCAAGGTCACGCCCGTGACGGGGTTCGAGGACACGTCCTACCAGGTCGGCCCGGTGACCCGCCGCGCGCGCGAGCTCTACTGGGACTGGGCGCATTCCGGCAACGCCTGAACCGCGCGCCACGCCACGCCCCCGCGCTTGCCAGCGCGCGGCCGGCGCGCCATGCTGTGCGCGGGGACGGGGAGAGTGACGATGCGCAAGTTTCTGGTGGTGCTGGACGACAGCCGCGAATGTCTCAACGCCATGCGCTTCGCCGCCATGCGCGCCAACAAGACCGGCGGCGGCGTGGCCGTGCTGTCGGTGATCCCCCCGGACGAGTTCAACCACTGGATCGGCGTCGGCGAGGTGATGCGCGAGGAAGCGCGCGAACGCATCCAGTCGCATTTCGAGGTCTACGCCAAGTGGATGCGCGACCGCCAGAACGTGAACCCCGAGCTGGTGATCCGCGAGGGCGAGCAGGTGCCGCAGATCGTGGCGCACCTGCGCGAGGACCCCGAGATCGGCGTGCTGGTCCTGGGCGCCGCGGCCGAGGGCAAGGGCCCCGGGCCGCTGGTCTCGCAGCTGACCAAGTCCGCGGGCACGCTGCCCGTGCCGATCACCATCGTGCCGGGCGACCTGTCGAAGGAGCGGCTCGAGGCGATCACCTGAGCCGCTTTTTAGAACCGTTCCAAACCTTGACGCCGCCCCGTGGCGGGCGCATATAAGGGACAAGCCAAAAGGACCGTCCGCCATGTTCATCCAGACCGAATCCACGCCGAACCCGGCGACCCTGAAATTCCTGCCCGGCCAGTCCGTGCTCGATATGGGCACCGCCGACTTCCCCGCCCCCGAGGCGGCCGAGGCCTCGCCGCTGGCGCAGCGCCTGTTCGCGGTCGAGGGCGTGACCGGGGTGTTCTTCGGCACCGACTTCGTCACCGTGACGAAGGCCGACGGCACCGACTGGGATCACCTGAAACCGGCGATTCTCGGCGCGATCATGGAGCATTTCCAGTCCGGCCAGCCGGTGATGAGCGACGGCGCCACCCAGGGCGGCGGCCATGCCGAGCATACCGGCGAGGACGGCGAGATCGTCGGCCAGATCAAGGAACTGCTCGACAGCCGGGTCCGCCCGGCCGTGGCGCAGGACGGCGGCGACATCACCTTCCACGGGTTCGAGCGCGGTGTCGTCTACCTGCACATGCAGGGGGCATGCGCGGGCTGCCCGTCCTCGACCCTGACGCTCAAGATGGGGATCGAGAACCTGCTGCGCCACTACATCCCCGAGGTCACCGAGGTGCGCCCGGTCGCCGTCTGATCGTCCAGTCCGGATGAGCATGACGATCCTCGCCTTCGACACATCGGCCGCGCATTGCGCGGCCGCTTTGCTGTCCGGCGAGACCGTGCTGGCGTCCCGGGCCGAGTCCATGACGCGCGGCCAGGCCGAGCGTCTGTTCCCCCTCTGCGAGGAACTGCTGGCCGAGGCCGGCCTGCGCTGGTCCGATCTCGACCGCATCGGCGTCGGCACCGGCCCCGGCAACTTCACCGGCATCCGCATCGCGGTCTCGGCGGCGCGCGGTCTTGCGCTGGGTCTGGGCGTCCCGGCGATCGGCGTCAGCACCTTCGACGCGATCTTCGCCGGCGGGATGGACGCGGGCGACCGCGGCATAATGGCCGCCGTGCCCGCCCCGCGCGGGCTGCTCCACGTGCAGGACGCGCCCGGCGCCGAGATCCGCACCGTCGAGGCAGCAGACGCGCCCGGGGCCGCCTTTCCGCCCGAGCCGGAGGCGCTGGCGATCCGCATCGCCCGCATCGCCGCGTCGCGCGCGCCCGGTGCGGCCCCCGCGCCGGTCTACGTTCGCCCCGCCGACGCGGCGCTGGCGCGCGACGCTCCGCCGATCATCCTCGATGAGCCCTGAGGCCACGGCGCAGGCGCTCGCCGCGCTGTCGGCCCGCGCCTACCGCCACATGCGCCCCTGGACCGCCCGCGCCTTCGCCGACACGCTGGCCGCGCCCGCCAGCCTGCTGGTCGCCACCGATCACGCCTTCGTCCTGGGCCGCGTGATCGCGGACGAGGCCGAGATCCTCGCGCTGGCGACCGATCCCGACCACCAGCGCCGGGGCGCCGCGCGCACCGTGCTCGAGACGTTCGAGACCCGCGCGCAAGACCGCGGCGCCACCCGCGTCTTTCTGGAAGTCGCCGCCGCCAACGCTCCCGCCCGCACCTTCTACGCCGCGCGCGGCTATGCCGAGGCCGGGCGCCGGCGCGCCTATTACCGCCTGGACGACGGCACCACCGACGACGCGCTGATCCTCGCCCGCGCCCTGCCCTGACGCCGGGCCACCGGCACCCGTCACCGCATTGCACACGCCCCCGCCCCACGCTGACGCGGGGCCGCGGCGCGCTTCCGCACGTCGGCGCGGCAGCGAGGCCGGCGGACGTGGCGTCGGGTCAGGAATCGGTTGACCATCCCTTGTCCCCACGGCCTAAATTGGCGCCACATCACGAGGCGGGCCAACCCCGCCCTGTCCACCCAGGGAGCATCCTTACATGTCCTTCGTTCGCAAGACCCTCGGCTCGGTCGCAGCACTGGCGTTGACCGGCGGCGCCGCACTGGCCGATCCGGCGCTGATCTACGACCTCGGCGGAAAGTTCGACAAGTCGTTCAACGAGGCCGCCTTCAACGGCGCCCAGCGCTGGGCCGAGGAAACCGGCGGCGAATTCCGCGACATCGAGCTTCAGTCCGAGGCCCAGCGCGAGCAGGCCCTGCGCCGCTTCGCCGAGAACGGCTTCAACCCGGTCGTGACCACCGGCTTCTCGATGTCCACGCCGATCGCCAACGTGGCCCCCGACTACCCCGACACCAAGTTCGTCACCATCGACGGCTATGTCGATCCCGAAGAGCATCCCAACGTCGCCTCGGTCCTGTTCTCCGAGCACGAGGGCAGCTTCCTCGTCGGCATGCTGGCCGCGATGGCATCCGAATCCGGCACCGTCGGCTTCGTCGGCGGCATGGACATCCCGCTGATCCGCAAGTTCGCCTGCGGCTACGCGCAGGGCGTCAAGGCCGTGAACGCCGATGCCGAGATCATCGCCAACATGACCGGCACCACGCCGGCCGCCTGGAACGACCCGGTCAAGGGCTCGGAACTGGCGCAGGCGCAGATCAGCCAGGGCGCCGACGTGATCTTCGCCGCCGCGGGCGGCACCGGCCTCGGCGTGCTGCAGACCGCCGCCGACCAGGGGATCTATTCCATCGGCGTCGACAGCAACCAGAACTACCTGCACCCCGGCTCGGTCCTGACCTCGATGCTCAAGCGCGTCGACGTCGCCGTCTACGACGCGATGAGCGCGGGCGCCGATCTGGAAACCGGCGTCCAGGTGCTGGGCCTCGCCGACCAGGGCGTGGGCTACGCCCTCGACGAGAACAACGCCGAGCTGCTAGGCGACGAGATGCAGGCCGCGGTGAACGAGGCGCAGGCCCAGATCATCTCGGGCGACATCTCGGTGCACGACTACACCAGCGACGACAGCTGCCCCGCACTGACGTTCTGATCGCACCCTGAGCGACCCGCCCCGCGCGGGCGGGTCCGACACCGGGGGCCGCGGCAACGCGGCCCTTGCCGTATTGAACGCCCCCCTTGCGACCCTGCCCGAAAAGGCCCCGACCCCATGACCGACACCCCCGCGATCGAGCTCAAGGGCATCTCGAAGGCCTTCGGCCCGGTGCAGGCCAACCGCGACATCTCGATCCGCGTCATGCCGGGCACGATCCACGGCATCATCGGCGAGAACGGCGCCGGCAAGTCGACGCTGATGTCGATCCTCTACGGCTTCTACAGGGCCGACGCGGGCGAGATCTTCATCTCGGGCAAGCGCACCGAGATCCCCGACAGCCAGGCCGCGATCCGTGCCGGCATCGGCATGGTCTTCCAGCACTTCAAGCTGGTGCAGAACTTCACCGTGCTGGAAAACGTCATCCTCGGCGCCGAGGACGGCGGGCTGCTCAAACCCTCGCTGTCGAAGGCCCGCGGCGTGCTGAAGCAGCTGGCCGAGGATTACGAGCTGCGCGTCGATCCCGACGCCCTGATCGAGGACCTCTCGGTCGGCCACCAGCAGCGGGTCGAGATCCTCAAGGCGCTCTACCGCGAGGCCGACATCCTGATCCTGGACGAGCCCACCGGCGTGCTCACCCCGCCCGAGGCCGACCACCTCTTCCGCATCCTGCGCGGCCTGCGGGACGAGGGGAAGACGATCATCCTGATCACCCACAAGCTGCGCGAGATCATGGAGATCACCGACACCGTCAGCGTCATGCGCCGCGGCGAGATGACCGCCACCGTCAAGACCGCTGACACCTCGCCCACCGAGCTGGCCGAGCTGATGGTCGGCCGCAAGGTGCTGCTGCGCGTCGACAAGGCGCCCGCGCAGCCCGGCCGCCCGATCCTCGAGATCGAGAACCTGAACCACGTCGACGCCGCCGGCGTGCAGCGCCTGCGCGACGTGTCGCTGACCGTGCGCGCGGGCGAGATCGTCGGCATCGCCGGCGTGTCCGGCAACGGCCAGTCCGAACTGCTCGAGGTGCTGGGCGGCATGGCCGACGCCAAGGGTGCGATGCGCACCACCGGCACCGTGCGCGTCAACGGCACAGACATCGCGCTGTCGGGCCGGCGGGCCGACGGCCGCACCCGGCGCGATTGCGGCATCGCCCACGTCCCCGAGGACCGCCAGCACGAAGGTCTCATCATGCGCTTCCACGCGTGGGAGAACGTCGCCTTCGGCTACCACCACGACGACCGCTACGGCCGCGGCGTGCTGATGGACAACGACGCGCTGCGCCGCGACGCGCAGGACAAGATGAAGCGCTACGACGTGCGCCCGCCCGATTGCTGGCTCGAGGCGCAGAACTTCTCGGGCGGCAACCAGCAGAAGATCGTCCTCGCGCGCGAGATCGAGCGCGACCCCGAGGTGCTGCTGGTCGGCCAGCCCACCCGCGGCGTCGACATCGGCGCGATCGAGTTCATCCACCAGGAAATCGTGCGCCTGCGCGACAAGGGCAAGGCGATCCTGCTGGTCTCGGTCGAGCTCGACGAGATCCTGTCGCTGTCCGACCGCATCGCGGTGATGTTCGACGGCCGCATCATGGGCGAACGCCTGCCCTCCGAGACCGACCAGCGCGAGCTTGGCCTGCTGATGGCCGGCGTGACCGAGGCGCCCGAGGGCGCGGGCTACGACGCGGCCGAGGCGTCGCTGCGCGACAAGGAAGCCCGGGACGCCGCGCACCATGACTAGGCCCGCCCGCCCCGCGCCACGCCCGATCGCCGCGCGCATGCCGCGCACCGCACCGTCCCCAACCGCCACGCCAAGGACCCGCCACCCATGAACCGAATGCCTGCCTGGGCCGACGCGGTGCTCGTGCCGCTGATCTCGATCCTGCTGGCGGCCCTCTTGTCGGCGCTGGTGATCCTCGCCATCGGCGAGAACCCGGTCGACGCGTTCAGCCTGATGGTCGAGGGCGCGCTGATGCGCTCGACCGGCTGGGGCTACACGCTATATTACGCGACCAACTTCACCTTCACCGGCCTCGCCGTCGCGGTCGCCTTCCACGCGCGGATGTTCAACATCGGCGGCGAGGGGCAGGCGATGATCGGCGGCCTGGGCGTGGCGCTGGTGGCCCTCTACCTGCCCTGGCCGCACTGGACGCTGGCGCTGGCGGGTGCCACGGTCGCGGGCGGGCTCTTCGGCGCGGCCTGGGCCTTCATCCCGGCCTGGCTGCAGGCCACGCGCGGCAGCCACATCGTGATCACCACGATCATGTTCAACTTCATCGCGGCGGCCGTCCTGAACTACGTGCTGGTCAACCTGCTGCGCCCGGTGGGCGCGATGGACCCCGCGTCCGAGACCTTCCCGCCCGCCACGCACCTGCCCACCTTCCAGGACATGTTCGCCGCCGGCGGCACGCTCTTCCGCGGCTCGCCGGCGAACGTGACCTTCTTCCTCGCCGTGCTGGCCTGCATCGCGGTCTGGCTGCTGATCTGGCGCACGCGGCTGGGCTACGAGATCCGCGCCTTCGGCCATTCCGACACCGCCGCCCGCTACGCCGGCATCTCGACCGTGCGGATCACCGTGCTCGCGATGCTGATCTCGGGCGCGCTGGCGGGCCTCATGGGCCTCAACACCACCATGGGCGAGGCCGAGCGCCTGGTGCTCAACGCGACCGAGGGCGCGGGCTTCATCGGCATCGCCGTGGCGCTGATGGGACGCAGCCACCCGCTGGGCGTGTTCCTCGCGGCGCTCCTGTTCGGCTTCCTCTACCAGGGCGGCGCGGAACTCGCGCTCTGGACCGACATCCCGCGCGAGCTCATCACCGTGATCCAGGCGCTGGTGATCCTGTTCACCGGCGCGCTCGACAACATGGTCCGCATGCCGCTCGAGGCCGCCTTCGGCGCGCTGCGCGCCCGCCGTGGCCCGAAACCCAAACCCACCGCCCCGAGGGACTGACCATGGATCTCGCGACCATCCTGCAGGTGCTCGATTCCACCGTCCGCCTGGCGATCCCGCTGCTGCTGGCCTGCCTCGCCGGGCTGTTCTCGGAACGCTCGGGCATCATCGACATCGGGCTCGAGGGCAAGATGCTGATCGCCGCCTTCTTCTCGGCCGCGGTGGCCTTCGCCACCGGCTCGGTCTGGCTGGGCATGCTCGCGGGCATCGCCGCGTCGATGGCGCTGTCGGCGATCCACGGGCTGGCGTCGATCACCTTCCGCGGCAACCAGCTGATCTCGGGCGTGGCGCTGAACTTCCTCGCCTCGGGCCTGACGGTGATGATCGCGCAGGTCTGGTTCTCGGAAGGCGGCCGCACGCCGTCGCTGATGGCCGGCGGGCGGTTCTCCGACATCGCCCTGCCCTTCGCCGAGACGCTGCGCCCGGTGCCGCTGCTCGGCCCGCTCTACGCCGACCTGATCTCGGGGCACTCGATCCTGGTCTACGCGGGCTTCCTGATGGTGCCGCTGACCTGGTGGGTGCTGCAGCGCACCCGCTTCGGCCTGCGCCTGCGCGCCGTGGGCGAGGCGCCCGAGGCCGTCGATACCGCCGGCGTGTCGGTGTCGGGCCTGCGCTTCGCCTCGCTGGCCATCGCGGGCGTGCTCTGCGGCCTCGCCGGCGCCTACCTCGCCACCGGCCTCCAGGCGGGCTTCGTGCGCGAGATGACGGCCGGCCGCGGCTACATCGCGCTCGCCGCGCTGATCTTCGCCAAGTGGCGGCCCTGGTACGCGCTGGGGGCCTGCCTGCTGTTCGGCTTCCTGCAGGCGATCGCGCTGCGCTACCAGAACATCGACCTCGGCGCCTTCACGGTGCCGGTGCAGGTGATGGACGCGCTGCCCTACATCCTGACCGTGGTGATCCTGGCGGGCTTCGTGGGCAAGGCGATCCCGCCGCGCGCCGGCGGCACGCCCTACGTCAAGGAGCGTTGACGCCCTTTCCCGACCGCCGGGGCACCGGCGGCCCGCCGACATCGTTGCCAAGCGGCGCCCGTGCGCGCTAACAAAACCCATGATGATCTACCTCCCCATCGCCGAGGTTTCGGTCAACGCGATCCTGCTGCTTGGCCTGGGCGGGTTGGTCGGCATCCTGTCGGGCATGTTCGGCGTCGGCGGAGGCTTCCTGATCACGCCGCTGCTGTTCTTCATCGGCATCCCGCCGGCGGTCGCGGTCGCCACCTCGGCCAACCAGATCGTCGCGGCGTCCTTCTCGGCGGTGCTGGCGCATTTCCGGCGCCGCACGGTCGACCTGCGCATGGGCGTGGTGCTGCTGGCCGGCGGCCTGATCGGCGCCGCGGCCGGCATCGCGGTGTTCAACATCCTGCGCCAGATGGGCCAGGTCGACCTGCTGGTGCGGCTTTGCTACGTCGTCTTCCTCGGGATCATCGGCGCGCTGATGTTCGTCGAATCCCTGCGCGCCCTGCGCAAGACCCGCGGCGGCAAGATCGCCCCGCGCAAGAAGCACACCTGGATCCACGGCCTGCCGCTCAAGATGCGGTTCCGCACGTCCGGCCTCTACATCTCGGTCATCCCCCCGGTCCTGGTGGGCGTCGCCGTGGGCATGCTGGCCGCGATCATGGGCGTGGGCGGCGGCTTCATCATGGTGCCGGCGATGATCTACCTGCTGGGGATGCCCACCAAGGTGGTGATCGGCACCTCGCTGTTCCAGATCATCTTCGTCGCCGCCTTCACCACGCTGCTGCACGCGGTCACGAACCAGACGGTCGACGTGGTGCTGGCGGTGCTGCTGCTGGTGGGCGGCGTGCTGGGCGCGCAGTTCGGCGCGGTCTTCGGCGCGCGCATGCGGGCCGAGCAGCTGCGCATCCTGCTGGCGACGCTGGTGCTGCTGGTCTGCGGCAAGCTCGCGCTCGACCTGCTGCTGCGCCCCGAGGAACTCTACACCCTCAGCACGGGGGCTGTGTGATGCGCCTCTGGCTCGCCCTACTGCTGCTGCTCGCCGCCGGGCCCGCCCGCACCGCCGAAGAGGTCGTGCTCGGCCTCAGCCAGGACCAGGTGTCGATCTCCACCAGCTTCTCCGGCTCGGAAATCCTGATCTTCGGCGCCGTCAAGCGCGAGACCGCGATTCCCGAAGGCCCGCCGCTCGAGGTGGTCGTGACCGTCCAGGGGCCCGACCGCCCCGTGACCGTGCGCCGGAAGGAACGCCGCGCCGGCATCTGGGTCAACGTCGACGCGGTCGAGGTCGATTCCGCCCCCAGCTTCTACGCCGTCGCCACGTCCGGCCCGTGGGAGGAGGTCATCAGCCACACCGAGGACCTGCGCCACGCGGTCTCGATCCCGCGCGCGATCCGCTCGGTGGGCGCGCCCTCTGGCGTGCTGGAGCCACAGGCCTTCACCGACGCGGTGATCCGGATCCGGCGGGCGAACGGCCTCTACATCCGCAAGGAAGGCGCCGTCGACCTTCGCGAACAGACCCTGTTCGACACCGCGATCGCCCTGCCCGCGAACCTGACCGAGGGGCTTTACACGACGCGCGTCTTCCTGACCCGCGACCGGGCCGTGGTGGCGCGGTTCGACACGACGATCCCCGTGCGCAAGGTCGGGCTGGAGCGCTGGCTGTTCACCCTGTCGCACCAGCAGCCGCTGCTCTACGGGCTGATGTCGCTGGCCATCGCCATCGCCGCCGGCTGGGCCGCCTCGGCCGCCTTCCGCCTGATGCGCCCGCAATGACCCGCCAGCCCCCGGCCGGCCGCGACGCCTACACCGCCTTCCGCGCGATGCCCACGCGCTGGAACGACAACGACGAATACGGGCACATGAACAACGC
>NZ_JBELMH010000044.1:0-27533 GCF_042096055.1 Citreimonas sp.
TCCGCGCCATGTCGATCGCGCCGCGGTGGTGCCCGATCATGCCACGGGCGAAGTCGACGTCGGCGTCGCCGGTGAAGGCGAAGTCCATCGCCTCGTGCATCGCGAGATTCGCCGCGCGGTAGGCCTCTGCGGCCGGCGAACCGGCGCCCATGCTTGGGCCATGCGCCTGGTGGCCGTCGCCCGCTGGCATCGCCTCGGGACCGCCCGACATCATGTGGCCGTCGTCGCTGCCGTGCATCGTGCCATGCGTGTCGCCCTGCGCCATCGCGGCCGCCGACATGAGCGACAGCGCGGTTGCAAGCGTGAGTGTCCGTTTCATTCCCGATCCCCCTCGATCATCCGAAGCGGATATCGGGTCTTACCCCGCTGGAAGGTCAAGATGCGCTCGGTCACGAATTTGCGTTTCGACCCAGGCGGCGCAGCTCTGCCCGCCTCCGAAGGGTCTACAGCGGCGCCTCGGCTAGTCCCGCGCGGTGCAGCAGGATCTCGGCGCTGTCGTTCCAGACCTCGGTGCGCACGATCAGGCCGTCCTTGACGGCGAAGAAATCGACGTAGCGGTTGCCGTCGAACGCCTCTCCGTCCGGCCAGGCGCCGTAGAGATGCCCGGTGTTCCAGACATGGACCGCGCCGCTGTCGGGATCCAGCACGGCGTCGGTGCGCAGGAAGCGTTTCTTCACCCAGGCGTAGCGTCTGGCGTTGAAGGCTGGCGGCCCTTCGGGTCCATCCATCGCGCGGCCGCCGGTGAAGATTACCGTGCAATCGGGCGCCATGTAGCGCCGCGCGCCTTCGGCATCCCGGGCCATCGAGCGTTCGAGGTAGGCTTCGACGACGCGCTTCGCCTCTGCCACGGGGTCCTGCGTCATGTCGGTCTCCAAGGGTCTGGCGCCGTTCGGGGCATGCTCATGTCGCCGCCTTCTTGCGCGGCATCGCGTAGCCGCCGCGCTTCGAGGTGCGCAGGCCCGCCCCGGCCAACGCCGCGGAAAGTGCCAGCCCGGCCGAGATCCCCTCGATCACCGGGCAGTCAAACTCGTCCGCCAGCGCGGCAGCGAGCGCGGCCATGCCTGCACAGCCGAGCACGATCGCGTCGGCGCCGTCCAGTTCGATCGCGGCCCGCGTCTCGCGTCGGATCGCGGCAAGCGCCTCGGGCGTGCCCGCGTCGATGTCGAGCACCGGCGCACCGGCCGCGCGCAGCCCGGCGCAGCGGCCCATCAGGCCGTAGCGCGAAAGGTTGCCGCGCAGCACCGGCAGCGCCTCGGGCACCGAGGTGACGATAGCGAAACGGTCGGCCACCAGCGTGGCGCAATGCGCCGCCGCCTCCCCGATACCCACGACGGGCGCGCGCGCGATGCAGCGTGCGGCATCGAGGCCGGTGTCGTCGAAACAGGCGATCACGTGCGCGTCCGCGCCGGTGGCTTCGGCCTCTTCGATGCGGCGCAGCATCCACGGCACGGCCAGCGCGCCGTCCACCGGCCCCTCGATCGACAAGGGTCCCCCAGCGGCGCCGGTGGTGGTGACGGTGACGCCCGGCGGCGCGGCCGCCTCGGCCGCCGCCGCGATGCCCGCGGTCATGCTTTCGCTGGCGTTGGGGTTGACCACGTGAATGCGCATCAGCCGCGGCCGCCCCGGCGCTGCATCAGGCTGGCCAGCGTGAACATCACGATGACCAGCAGCACCGATCCGGCCGTGGTAGCCGTGCCCAGCGCGTAGATCTCGGGGTCGGTCACGGTGGTCGTCTTGGCGGCGAGCTGCATCGGCAGCGTGTTGTCGGCCCCCATCACCTGCGATGAACGGGCGAGTTCGTCCCAGCTGAGCGTGAAGCCGAACACCGCCACGCCGATCAGGAACGGCGCGATCATCGGCAGCGTCACGTGGCGGAACGTCTGCCAGGGCGTGGCACCAAGGTCGCGCGCGGCCTCTTCATACGCCGGGTCGAACCGGTTGAAGACGGCGAACATGATCAGCAGGCCGAAGGGCAGCGTCCAGGTCAGGTGCGCGCCGAGGCCGCTGGTGAACGGCCCGAGCACGGAGACGAAATCGTTCTGGATCCACCCGATCCCGGCCGCGGCGCCGAAATCCTTGATCGCCTCGTCGAGCAGGCGGAATTCCAGCGCGATGCCCAGCGACACGACGATCGACGGCACGATCAGGCTGGCGATCGCGACGTAGAGCAGCACCGTGGAGCCCCGGAACCGCCGGCGGAAGGCCAGCCCGGCCAGGACCGAGATCGACACCGTCAGCACCATGACCACGAGCGCGAGGACGAAGGACCGCCGCAGGGCCGAGCCGATCTCGACCTGCCCACCCCCGGCCCAGAGCCGTTCGAACCAGTGCAGCGACATGCCGTTCATCGGAAAGACCAATCCGCCCTCGGGTCCCTGGAAGGAGAGCACGAGGATCGAGATCATCGGCCCGTAGAGGAACATCAGGAACACCGCGAAGAACAGCGACAGACCGAAGAACGAGCGCGGGCGACGGTCGGCCATGATCAAAGCTCCTTGCGGATGTCGACCAGCCGCAGCAGCGCCCAGACCCCGACCAGCACGGCGCCCAGAAGGATGACCGCGTTCGCCGCCGCCAGCGGGAATTGCAGGAACTGCATCTGCGTCTGGATGACCTTGCCCACGGACGCGATCTGCTGTCCGCCCATGATGCCGATGGTCAGGAAGTCGCCCATCACCACCGTGACGACGAAGATCGACCCGATCAGGATGCCGGGCCTCGCGAGCGGGATGATCACCGCGGTCAGCGTCTGGAAACCGCTTGCGCCGGCGTCGCGCGCGGCCTCGATCAGCGACCGGTCTATGCGCATCAGCGAATTGAAGATCGGGACGACCATGAACAGCGTATAAAGATGCGTGAGCGCCAGAATCACCGCGAAATCGGAATAGAGCAGCCCCTCGAGCGGGGTGTCGATCAAGCCCATCGAGATCAGCGTCTGGTTCACCAGCCCGTTGCGTCCCAGAAGCGGGATCCACGAGATCATTCGGATCACGATCGACGTCCAGAACGGGATCGTGCAGAGCAGGAAGAAGATCACCTGCACCTTCAGCGTCCGCACGTGGAACGCCAGGAAATACGCCACGGTGAAGCCGATGGTCAGCGTCGTCGCCCAGACGATCAGGCAGAATTTCAATGTCGACAAGTATGTCAGGAAGGTCGTGCAAAGCTCAGGCAGGTCGCGCAGGCAGCCGTAGAAGACGTCGCCGTAATTCTGCGCGGTGAAGGCCGGTTCGATCGAGTATTGGGTGTACTGCCAGAAGCTGACCGCAATCGTCGCGGCAAGCGGCAGAACGAAGAAGACCAGGAACACCAGCGCCATCGGCGCCGCCTGGAGATAGGGCACCAGCGCCGGTCCCATGCGGCGCGCCTTGCCCCGCCGGCGGGTGGAGGCCCGGTCGTGCCGGACCTCCGTGACGGTGTCGCCCACGCTGCTCACGCCGCGATGAACTCGTTCCACTTGCGAACCATGTACTGGTTCTCGTCCATGACCGCGTTCCAGCAGGCGACGGCGCCCATGCGCTCCCAGTAGGAACCGCCGTCGCGCACCGCGCCGGCCTGTTCCAGCAGGCGGCCGTCGGGGGCCATGATGTCCTGCTCGGCCGGCTGACCCTCGTACCAGTAGGCCCACTCGTAGGGCTCCATGTACTCTTGCGCGGTCTCCAGCACGGCGGGGTAGTAGCCCTGCTTGGACAGGTGTGCGCCGGCCCAGCCGGACAGGAACCAGTTGATGAACTCGTAGGCGGCGTCTTCCTTGCGGCCTTCGATCGTCGTGGGCAGGCCGAAGCCCGACGCCCAGGCGCGATAGCCTTCCTGCAGGGGCTGGTAGACGCAGGGAATGCCCTGGGTCCGCACGGCCGTGACAGCGGGCGACCACATCGACTGCAGCACCACCTCGCCCGAGGCCATCAGGTTCACGGATTCCTGGAAGTTCGACCAGAAGGCACGGAACTGGCCCGCGCGCTTCGCCTCGATCAGCTTCTCGATGGTGAAGTCGATCTCTTCGCGGGTCATGTTGCCCTTGTCGCCGTACGTGATGTCGCCACGCGCCTCGATGGCCATGGCGGCGTCCATGATGCCGATCGACGGGATGTTGAGGATCGACGTCTTGCCCGCGAACTCGGGGTCGAGCAGCGACGCCCAGGACGTGATCTCCTTGCCGATGAGATCGGGGCGCAGGCCCAGCGTGTCGGCGTTGTAGGTGGTCGGGATCAGGGTGATCCACTCGGTCGGCTCGCTGGCGAAGGTCGTGGCGTCCTGGCTTTCGAGGTACAGGACCTCGTGCGGGGCGGTGCCGTCCCAGCCGACCTTCTCGCCGTTCACGGTGCCTTCGGCGATGACGCTGGCAAGCTGGTCGATCCGCTCGATGCGGCTGGCGTCCATGCCCTTCATGTTGCCCGACGGCACAAGGTTCGGCAGCGAGAAGTACTCGGAGTCCACCAAGTCAAACGAGTTCGGCTGCGTGATGACGCGGCGCGGCACCTCGTCGGTGTTCACGGCGATGTACTCGATGTCGATGCCCAGGTCCTCGGACGCCTTCTGCGCGATGCCGGGCGACTGGTTCACGGCCGTCGACAGGTAGCGCAGGGTCACTCGCTCCTGCGCGTGCACGAAGGGCGCAGGAAACGCGGCCGAGCCGGCCAGCGCCGCAGCGCCTTTCAGGACACTTCGGCGCGTGGTGCCGGACTTGATCGTCTTGTCTGTCATCTTCTCTCTCCTGTTGACTTCTTTTTATGGGTAGGCGTCGGGCCGGCGGATCAGGCTTCGTGCGCCAGCTCGTGCACCGCGTCGGGCCGCCAGCCGATCGCCACGGACGTGCCGGGCGACAGCGGGCGGTCGAAGAACGCGCGTTCGGCCATCACCGCGGTCAGGCTTTCGCCGGTGTCGGTCTCGAGACCCAGCCGCACGTCGGGGCCGCGATACTCGATCTCGCTGACGGTCGCGCGGCGGTGGGCGTCTGTCGCCTCTGCCGCAGGGACGACGTCGATGTCGTCGGCGCGCAGCGTGATCGTGCGGCCGCGATCCTCGAGGATGTTGTGCCCGCCGATGAAGCGCGCGACGAAGGCCGTCCGCGGAGCATTGTAGATTTCGCGCGGCGGCCCGGCCTGGGCGATGCGGCCGTCGTTCATCACGACCACCATGTCGGCCAGCGCCATCGCCTCTTCCTGGCTGTGCGTGACGTGGATGAAGGTGATGCCAAGCTCGGCCTGGATGCGCCGCAGCTCGGACCGCATCCGCACGCGCAGGAACGGGTCGAGCGCGGACAGCGGCTCGTCCAGCAGAAGCACCGACGGTTCGGTCATCAGCGCGCGGGCCAGCGCCACCCGCTGCTGCTGCCCGCCCGACAGTTGGTTCGGCGGGCGGTCGGCGAACTCGGTCATCGACACGAGATCGAGCATCTTCGCCGCGCGGCCCAGGCGTTCGTCGCGGCCCACGCCCTTCATGCGCAGCGAGAACGCCACGTTTTCGGCGACGCTGAGATGCGGGAACAGCGCGTAGCTCTGGAACATCATCGCCGTGCCGCGCTTGGCCGGGGGATCGTCGTTCACGACCCGGCTGCCGATCATGATGTCGCCGTCGGTCACGTCCTCGTGCCCCGCGATCATCCGCAGCGTCGAGGACTTGCCGCAGCCCGACGGTCCCAGAAGGCAGCAATAGCTTCCCGCCGCGATCTTGAGGCTGATGGCGTCCACGGCCAGCGCGCCATCGTATCGCTTGGTCACGGCCGCCAGTTCCACGATCTGCGCGTCGGACATGAGCGGATTCCCCTGCTTGGCCTCGGTGACTGGGCAAGGGTGTGACGGAAGAAACGGCCACTCAATCAAGACCGCGCAACAGCGCCGGATGACGGACGAAGGGCTGCGTTTTTACGCGACATTTCGGCGGCTGCCCGATCGGCGGGCATCCTGTTGACGACTCGATGCACGCGAACCGGGCATGGCCCGCGGCGTCGAGGAAATACCCGAAGAAGAAGGAACCCTGTCGCGGGCCGGGGGATTGAGTGGGCAGGTGAGTATGGCCGGTACGGCCCCCCGAAACGAGATTGGATTTCCCTGGAGGGCCCATGACCAAGCACCCGTCCCCGCCCCGCGCGGGCCTGTCCCGTCGCAGCTTTCTCGGATCATCTGGCGCGATCGGCGCCGCCCTGGGCGTCGGCCCGGGCAGCGCCGAGGCCCAGCAATCGGGACCCGATGTCGCCCCCGACGAACAGCCGCAAATCACGCTGAACGTCAACGGCCAGCGCCGCACCGTCACGGTAGAGCCGCGCACCACGCTGGTCGAGGCGCTGCGCGACAGGCTGGGCCTGACGGGCACCAAGATCGGCTGCAACCAGGGCCAGTGCGGCGCCTGCACCGTGCTGCTGAACGGCCGGCGCGTGAACTCGTGCCTGACGCTCGCGATGGCCGCAGACGGCGCCGAGGTCGTCACCGTCGAGGGGCTGGCCGATCCCGCGGGCAACCTGCACCCCATGCAGCAGGCCTTCGCCGAGAACGACGCCTTCCAGTGCGGCTATTGCACCCCGGGCCAGATCCTGTCGGCCATCGCCTGCATCGACGAGGGCCACGCCACCGATGCCGCCGAGATCCGCGAATACATGAGCGGCAATCTCTGCCGCTGCGGCGCCTATCCCAACATCGTCGCCGCGGTCGAGACCGTGCGCGACAGCAGGAAGGGCTGACCCATGGACAACTTTTCCTATTACCGCCCCGAAAGCCTGTCGGACGCCATTGATGCCGCCCGGGTCGAGGGCGCGGACATCCTTGCGGGCGGCACCACGATGGTCGACTTGATGAAGATCGGCGTGCGCGAGCCAGAAGCGCTGGTGGACATCACTGGCCTGCCCGGCCTCGAAGGGTACGAGATCGGCGCGGACCGGATCGACTTCGGCGCGCTGGCGCGGATGGCCGACGTGGCCAGCGACGACGCCATGAAGGATGCGGCCCCGGTGCTGACCGAGTCGCTGTGGAAGGCCGCCAGCCCGCAGTTGCGCCACGCCGCGCGACTGGGCGGGAACATCCTGCAGCGCACCCGCTGCCCTTATTTCCGCGACACCGCCTATGCACAGTGCAACAAGCGCGACCCCGGCTCGGGCTGTGCCGCGCTGGACGGCGGGCTGACCAACCTGCACGCCATCTTCGGCGGCTCGGACGCCTGCGTGGCGATGTATCCGGGCGATTTCGCGCAGGCGCTGATCGCGTTCGACGCGTCGGTCTCGACGCAAGGACCCGGCGGCACCCGTACGATCCCCTTCGACCAGCTGCACGTGTTGCCCGGCGACACACCACAGGTCGAGACGGTGCTTGAACCCGGCGAGATCGTCACCGGCATCACCGTGCCCGTCATCCCCGCGCTGAAGGCCAGCCACTACCTCAAGGCGCGCGACCGCGAAAGCTATGCCTTCGCCAGCGCCTCGGCCGCCGTCGGCGTCGAGATGGACGGCGACACCGTGCGCGACGTGCGCATCGGTCTGGGCGGCGTCGCCTCGATTCCGTGGCGCGCAACCGAGGCCGAGGAGTTCCTGAAGGGTGGTCCGCTGACCGAGGACACAGCCCGCGAGGCCGGCCGCATCGCGTTCGCCGATGCCACCCCGCTCGAAGGCTCGGCCTACAAGATCCCGCTCGGCGCCGACGTCGTCGCCGGCGCGCTGCTGACCGCCAAGTCGCGCATGAACGGAGGCGAATGATGGCCCAGACGATCAACACAGCCGTGACCCGCACCGACGCGCCGCGCAAGGTGACCGGGACGGCGACCTACGCCGCAGACGTCATCCCCGCCGGCATGTTGCACGGCGCGCTGGCGACCTCGAACATCGCCGTCGGCACGCTGACCGGCATTGACACCACCCGTGCCGAGGCCGAACCGGGCGTCGTCGCGGTCTTCACCCACGACAACCTGCCGGACTACAAGACGGTCAAGGGCTTCTATGCCGGCGGCCCCGGCTCGGCCAGCTTCTGGCCGATGGAAGGGACCGAGATCAAGTATGCCGGCCAGCCGATCGCCTACGTGGTGGCCGAGACCGCCGCCGCGGCGCGGCGAGGCGCGCAGCTGATCGACGCGACCTACGAGGGGGCCGAAGCCCACGCCCACATGGACCCCGAGGAAAGCTTCGTCGTCGAGGGCCGCGAAGGCGAGATGATCACCACCAAGGGCGACATCGAACAGGGCCTTTCGGAAGCGGCGCAATCCATCGACGTCGAGTACACGACGCCGTTCCAGCACCACAACCCGATGGAGATGTTCGCCGCCACCGCCGAATGGCGCGGCGACCGGCTGACGGTCTGGATGCCCTCGCAATCGGTGCGCACCCTGCGCGGGGGCATCGCCGCGGCCTACGGCCTGCCCGAGACGTCGGTGCGGGTGATCTCGCCCTTCGTGGGCGGGGCGTTCGGCTCGAAGGCGGGGATCACGCCCTACACGATGCTGACGATCGCCGCGGCCAAGGCCGTGGGCGCGCCGGTGCGGCTGATCGTGACGCGGCCGCAGATGTACACCGTCGCCACCTTCCGCCCCGAGAGCGTGCAGAAGTTCCGCCTCGGCGCGGCGGCGGACGGCAAGCTCACGGCGTTCGAACACATCGAGATCGCCCAGACCTCGCAGTTCGACGACGTCGTCAACCCAGGCACGCACATCACGCGCGCCATGTACGCCAGCCCGAACATCCATACCGAGCAGCGACTGGCGCGGTCGGACACCAACACCGGCGGGTTCATGCGCGCCCCGAACGAGATGCAGACCTTCTTCGGGCTGGAACAGGCGATGGACGAGCTTGCGCACAAGCTCGACATGGACCCGGTCGAGTTCCGCCGCGTGAACGACACCGACCGCCATCCCGTGGCCGACGTGCCGTTCTCGTCGCGCTCGCTCATGGAAAGCTACGACGCGGTGTCCGAAAGCTTCGGCTGGAACGACCGCACGACCGAGCCCGGCAGCATGACCGACGGCGACTGGCTGGTGGGCTACGGCTGCGCGACGGCGACCTATCCGACCAACCTGCTGGCGTCGAACGCGCGCGTCCGGATGCAGGGCACGGGCGGAGCCTATATCGAGTTGGCGGCTCACGACGTGGGCACCGGCAGCTACACGATCTTCGCGCAGATCGCCGCCGCGCGGCTTGGCCTGCCGGTCAAATCCTGCGACGTGGTGATGGGCCTGGCCGATCTGCCCGTGGCACCGATCTCGGGCGGCTCGACCACCGCGGCCTCGGCCGGGTCGGCGGTGCACGACGCGTGCCTGCGGATCGGCCGGGCCGTAGCGCAGCAGGTCTCGGCGCAGTCCGAAGGCCCGCTGTCTGGCGTCGATCCTTCGCAGATCACGCTGGATAACGGCGTGCTGCGCGGCCCCGGCGGGCAATCTCAGCCGCTGGTCGAGGCGCTCGCCTCGACGCCCGCGGGAGAGATCGAGGTCATCGGCGAATTCCGCCACCCCGCGCTTACGGACCAGCTGATCCGCGCGACCTTCGCAGGCGGCTACGGCACGGCCGGACCGGTGACGCCGGAATTCGCGATGTTCGCCTTCGGCGCCGAGATGGCCGAGGTGCACGTGCACCGCTGGACGCACGAGATCCGCGTGCCGCGCCTGCACGGCGCCTTCGCCGCCGGCACCTGGCTGAACCGCAAGACGGCACATTCGCAGCTTCTGGGCGGGATGGTCTGGGGCATCGGCTCGGCCCTGCACGAGGTGACCGAGGTCGACAAGCCGCGCGCGCGGTTCCTGAACGCCAACATCGCCGAGTATCTCGTGCCGGTGAACGCCGACATCCGCGAGGTACGGGTCGAGATGCTGGAAGAACAGGACGACTACGTGAACCCGCTGGGCGTCAAGGGCATCGGCGAGCTTGGCATCGTCGGCACCGCCGCCGCAATCGCGAACGCGGTGCACCATGCGACCGGCAAGCGTCTGCGGCACCTGCCGATCCGCATGTCCGACCTGGTCTGACCCGCTGCTGCTTGACGTAGAGGAGCTGTCTGGCGATGCCGCATTCGCGCATCGCCAGACGCATTTCAGTGGCTTAGGGCGTCAGGCGCCCAGTCGGCAGTAAAGCGCAGCGGCAAGCCGCGCCCGCTCCACAAGGCTGTCGACGTGGATGTGCTCGTTCAGCGTGTGCAGGTCGGCGCCCCGCACGCCAATGGAATCCAGCGTCGGCAGGCCCAGTGCGCCGGTGAAGTTGCCGTCCGAGCCGCCCCCGGCCGAGGCGCCGGACATCTCGAACCCGATCTCGCCCGCGATCTCTTGCGCCAGCTTCAGCATCGCCATCGTGCCGGGCTGGTCAGGCTCCCAGACCGGGCGGGTCACCCCGCGACGCACCTCCATTACTACCTCGGCCTCGGGGTCATTGAGCGCCAGCATCTTCTTCACGCCCTCGTCCAGCAGGCCTTGCGTCTTGGCCATGGTCAGCACCTCGGCGTCGCAGACGGACGAGACGCAGTTGACCCACTGCCCCGCGTGGAAGACCCCCAGCGAGAAGGTGCAATCCTCGGTCGTCATGCCCTCGATCTCGGCCACGGCGCGGGCCATCTTGGCGATGGCGGACCGACCTTTGGCCAGTTGCCACCCCGCATGGCTGGGCTTGCCGCGCGTCTGCAGGTTGAACCGCGCGATGGCGTAGCGGCCGATGACGGCGCCGCCGTCGGGGCGGGCGGGTTCGGGCACCAGGATGTACTTGTGGCGCTTCGCCTCGGTCTCGATCAGTTCGCGGGTCGAAGGCGTGCCGATCTCCTCGTCCGGGGTGAACAGCACCGTGACCGGCAGCGGCGTCTCGATCCCCGCGGCCAGCAGCTTGCGCAGCGCGTCGAGGTAGACGTAGTTGCCGCCCTTCATGTCCATCAGGCCGGGGCCGTAGCAGATGTCACCCTCGCGCTTGAACGGCAGCACGCCCAGCGTGCCGACTGGGTGCACCGTGTCGAGATGCCCCAGCAGCAGGATGCCGCCCTCGCCCGCCCGCGGGTGGGGCATCGTCGCCCGCACGCTGTCGCCCAGACCCATGCGGCCTGGGATACGCTCGGTGATCGCACCCAGCGCGGCCAGTTCGTGCTGCACGAGGTCCATCATCCGGTTTACCGCCGCGGCGTCGAAGGTCGGGCTTTCGGTCTCGATCCAGGGCTTCAGCCCCGCCAGCATCTCGTCGGCAGCGAAGGGCAGGTCGAGGGGGTTCGTCATCGTGAGGCTCCTTGCCCCGGCCGCGTCACCTGCGCGCCGGGAAGTGCGTTATCCTTCAGGCGCGGTGCTCAGCCTTTCGCGCCGAGCGGCAGGCGCATTTCCACCAGCCGCGCGTAGACGGACGCGCCCACCGGCAGGATCGCGTCATCCAGCACGAAGGCCGGGTTGTGCAGCGGGATCGACCCGGCGTGCCCGACGCGGCAATACGCCCCCGGCACGACCTTGAGCATGTCTGCGAAATCCTCGGACCCGGTGGCCTGTTCGTCCGAGATGCGCGCGCCTGATGCGCCGACGATCTCGGACGCGGCCGCCACGTAGGCGTCCGACAGCTCGGGGTCGTTCATCAGCACGTCGAAGACGTTGCGCATCTCGACGTCGATCTCGATCCCGTAGGCTTGGCCCAGCCCGGCGCAAAGCTCGCGCACGCGGGTCTCGATCATCGTGATCACGTCGTCGTGGAAGTAGCGGATCGTCCCGGTGATGGTCGCCGTGTCCGGCACCACGTTGTAGGCCGAGCCCGCGTTGAACGTTGTCACCGACAGCACGACCGGCTTGGTCGGCGGGGTGTTGCGGCTGACGAGGCTTTGAAGCTGCTGGACCAGCGCCGTGCCGATAAAGATCGGGTCCTTCGACTGGTGCGGCATCGCGGCGTGGCTGCCGGTGCCCTTCACGGTGATGTCGAAGAAGCTCGCCCCCGCCATCGCCGGCCCGGGCGTCACGGTGACCACGCCGGGGTCCGAGTTCGGGTCGTTGTGCATCCCGTAGATCTCGTCGCAGGGGAAGCGGTCGAACAGCCCGTCGGCAAGCATCCGGCGCGCCCCGCCAAGCCCCTCCTCGGCGGGCTGGAAGATCAGCACCACGGTTCCGTCGAAATCCCGTGTCTCGGCGAGGTAGCGCGCGGCGCCCAGCAACATGGTGGTGTGGCCGTCATGGCCACAGGCATGCATCTTGCCGGGGTTGGTCGAGGCGTAGGCGACGCCCGACGCCTCGGTTATCGGCAGCGCGTCCATGTCGGCGCGCAGGCCCACGCGCCGGTTGCCGCCGCCCGTTCCCTTGACGATGCCGACGACGCCGGTGCCGCCGATGCCCTCGTGCACCTCGTCCACGCCCCAGGCGCGCAGCTTCTCGGCGACGATGCCCGCGGTGCGGGTTTCCTCGAACCCGAGTTCGGGATGGGCGTGGAAGTCCTGCCGGATCTCGGTCAGCTCGGCGGCGAAGGCCTCGATCTTGGGAATGACGCTCATGGGGTGGCTCCTTGTGCTGCGGGCGCGCCGTCGAGCGCGCGGAAGTTGGCGAAATCCCAGTGCCGGCCGGGGGCGGCCTCGATCAGGCTTTTGGTGTATTCGTGCCGCGGATTGGACAAAACGTCTCCGGCGGCGCCCTGTTCGACCACCCGCCCCTTCTGCATGACCACGACCTCGTCGCAGATTTGCGCCGCGACGCGCAGATCGTGGGTGATGAACAGCATCGCGATGCCGAACCGCTCCTGCACGTCGTCCAGCAGGTCCAGCACCTGCGCCTGCACGCTGACGTCGAGCGCGCTGACTGCTTCGTCCGCGACCAGCAGATCGGGCTTCATCGCAACGGCGCGGGCGATCGCGATGCGTTGGCGCTGCCCGCCCGAGAACTGGTGCGGATAGCGGTCGAGCGCGTCGGGCGGCAGGTTCACCAGCTCCATAAGCTCGGCCGCGCGCTTCATCGCCTCGGCCTTGGGCGTGCCGAAATTGATCGGCCCCTCGCAGAGCGAGCGCGCGACCGTCCAGCGCGGGTTGAGCGAGCGGTAGGGGTCCTGGAAGACGATCTGGAAGTGCTTGCGGTGCGGCTGAAGCTGACGCCGCGACAGGCGCGCGATCTCGGTCCCGGCGACGGTCACTTCGCCCCCGGTCGGGTCGATCAGGCGCATGATGCAGCGCGCGACGGTCGACTTGCCCGAGCCGCTTTCGCCGACGATGCCCAGCGTGCGGCCCGACGCGATGTCGAAGGTAACGTCCTGCGCGGCATGCACGCCTTCGGAGCGGCGGAAAAAGCCGCTGCCGCCATAGGTCATGTCGAACCCGTTCACCCCCAGCACCGCCGGCTTGCCCGAAGCCGCCCGCGCCGGGCGCGGGGCGAGGTTCGGAACCGCGGTCAGCAGCTTGCGGGTATAGTCCTTCTGCGGGTTGGTCAGCAGCTCGCGGATCGGCGCGCTTTCGACGATCTTGCCCTTCTGCATCACGCTGACCGTATCGGCGATCTCGGCCACCACGCCCATGTCGTGGGTGATGAACAGCACGGCGGTGCCGTGGCGTTCCTGCATCTCTTCGATCAGCTTGAGGATCTGCAGCTGCGTGGTTACGTCTAGCGCGGTCGTCGGCTCGTCCGCGATCAGCAGGTCGGGATCGAGTACCAGCGCCATCGCGATCATGATCCGCTGCCGCTGGCCGCCCGAAAGCTGGTGCGGGAAGGCGGAATAGATGCGGTTAACGTCCGGCAGGTGGACCTGGTCCATGATGTCGAGCGTGCGCTTCTTCGCTTCGGCCGCGTTCAGATCGGTGTGCATGTTCAGCACTTCCTCGATCTGTTCGCCCACGCGCAGCACGGGGTTGAGCGCGGTCATCGGTTCCTGGAAGATCATGGCGATGCGCTGCGCGCGCAGCTCGCGCATCTGCGCGTGGGTGGCATTTGTGATCTCGAACCCCTCGAGGTCGATCAGCCCGCCCTGCACCTCGAGTGCGTCCTTGGGCAGCAGGCCCATCGTCGCCAGCGAGGTCACCGACTTGCCCGAGCCGCTTTCACCGACCAGGCAATGCGTCTCGCCCGCGCGAATATCGAGATCGATCTTGTCGAGAACCGGGTCGGCCGCCGGCCGACCGGTCAGCCCGACCTTGAGCTGCCGGATCTTGAGGATGCGCTTGGCGCCGGAGAGGTCGCGTGACTTGAACTGCATCTCAGCCCTCCCGCTTCTTCAGGCGCGGATCGAGAAGATCCCGCGCGGTGTCGCCCAGAAGGTTGATGCACAGGATGCACAGCGACAGCAGAAGCCCCGGCCAGAAGATCAGCCCCGGCTTGATCTGGAAGTAGCTGCGTCCCTCGGCCATGATGTTGCCCCATGTGGGGATCTCGGTCGACACGCCGGCGCCGAGGAAGGACAGGATCGCCTCGATCAGGATGGCCGAGGCGCAGATATAGGTGCCCTGCACGATCAGCGGCGCGAAGGTGTTCGGCATCAGGTGCTGGATCAGGATCTTCGGCATGGACGAGCCCAGCGCGATGGCAGCCTCGACATACGGCTCTTCGCGCGCGGACAGCACGACAGACCGCACCAGCCGCACCACGCGCGGCACCTCTGGAATGGTGATGGCAATGATGACCGACCCCAGCGACGGCCCATTCAGCGCCACCAGCGCGATGGCCAGCAGGATCGCCGGAATCGCCATGAGGCTGTCCATGATCCGCATGATGATGCCGTCGGCCGCGCGGAAGAACCCGGCGACGAGGCCGATGATCAGCCCAACCGCGACCGACACGACCGCGGCGCCCACCCCGATCAGCAGCGACACCCGTCCGCCGGTCATTACCCGGCTGAAGATGTCGCGCCCGTAGGGGTCGGTGCCCAGCAGGAAGTCCTCGGACGGCGGGCGCAGACGGGACATCGCGTCCATCGCCAGCGGGTCGTAGGGCACGTAGAGTGGCGCCGCGATGGATGCCACCACGATGATCACCAGCACCACGGCCGCGATCGCCGGGCCAAGGCCCAGCCGCGCGCCAGCGGGCAGGGAAAACAGGCCGGTCAGCACCTGGAACGCGCTGTGACGGGAGGTCGGGATCTCTGTCATCAGTACCGGATCCTCGGGTCGAAGAAGGAATAGGAGACGTCGACGAGCAGGTTCACCATCACGTAGATGCCCGCGGTCAGCAGGATCATCGCCTGGATCACCGGGTAGTCGCGCGCGAGGATCGCATCGACGGTCAGCCGTCCGATGCCGGGGATGTTGAACACGCTCTCGGTCACCACCACGCCCGAGATCAGCAGCGCGAAGCCGGTTCCGATGATCGTCAGGATTGGCACCGCGGCGTTGCGCAGCGCGTGGCGGAACAGCACGACGTTCTCGCGCACGCCCTTGGCGCGGGCGGTGCGCACGTAGTCCTCGCCCAGCACCTCGAGCATCGAGGCGCGGGTCATGCGCGCGATCAATGCCACGTAGATCGTGGCCAGCGTTAGCGACGGCAGGATCGCACGGCTGAAGAACGCACCGATCCCGTCCGACGGCGAGGCATAGCCCTGCACGGGCACCCAGCGCAGCTCGATCGCGAAGATCTGGATCAGGATGTAGCCGATCACGAAGACCGGCACGGAAAAGCCCAGCACCGAGAATGACATGACCGCGAAGTCGATCCACGTCCGGTGGCGCCACGCGGCGATCACGCCCATGGGCACGGCCAGCAGGACCGAGATCACGATGGTCATGACGGCGATGTTGATGGTCGGGACAAGACGGTCGGTCACCATGTCGACCACGTCCGTGTTCGAGATCAGCGAGGTGCCCAGGTCGCCCTGCAGCATCTGGCCGAACCAGGTGAAGAACTGGATGTGCAGCGGATCGTTGAGCCCCAATCGGTCGCGGATCCTTTCGAGTTGCGCGGGCGTCGCGGCGTCGCCGGCCAGGATCGCGGCCGGGTCGCCGGGCGTCAGCCGCAGCAGCAGGAAGACGAAGATCGCGACGATCAGCAGCACCGGGATCGTGGCGAGCAGGCGCTTCAGGATGTAGACGAACACGCGCGGGCCTCCGTGGCGAAAAACGTGGGCGCGGGGGTTCGGGGGCGCACGATCGCGCGCCCCCGGCCGGAATGACGGATCACTCGGCTTCCTTGGTCATGTTCCAGAACACCGGGACCGGCGACTGGATCATGTTCTGGATGTTCTCCCGCCGCGCCTGCGGGATCAGGTACTCGCCCATCATGATGTAGTTCACGTTGTCCATCACGTGTTCCTGGATCTGGACGGCGATCTCCTTCTGCTCTTCGGGGGAGGAGGCGTCGACGAAGGCGCTGCGCATCTCCTCGATCTCGGGATCGGTGGGCCAGCCGAACCAGGCGTCGTCGCCGCGGCCGTTGACCATCACGTTGATCAGCGGGTCCGAGATCTCGGGGACCATCCAGTTGGTGAAGAACATGTTCCAGCCGCCCTCGCCAATGGGCGCCTGCTGCGCGCGGCGCTGCACGACCGACTGCCAGTCCATCGACTGCATGTCGACCTCGAAGCCGCCCTCGCGCAGGGCCTGCGCGGCCACGACCGGCTGGTTGACCAGGCTGACCACGTCCGTCGGTGCCATCAGCACGATCGGCGTGCCGTCATAGCCGGCTTCCTCGAGCAGCTCCTTCGACCGTTCGGGGTTCGGGCCACCGGTCACGATGTCCGAGCCGCTTTCGTCGCCCAGCGGCGTCGAGCAGCCGAAGATCGCGCCGCAGACGTTGTAGTATTCCGGGTCGCCCTGCATCGTGGCCAGCATCTCTTCCTGGCCCAACGCCGCCAGCGCGGCCTGGCGGACCAGCTTGTTGTCGAACGGGGGATGCAGGAAGTTCGGCCGTCCGATGGTGACGTAACCCAGCGGGTCGCGCATCTCCACGACCGCGCCTGGCGCGCTTTCGAGGATCGGCATCAGGTCGATCTGCACCTGCTCGAGATAGTCGATTTCCCCGGCGGCCAGCGCGTTCATCGCGGTCAGGTTGTCGGGCATCGTGGTCCAGACGACGCGGTCGACGTTTACCACCTTGCCGCCGGCCATCCAGGAAGGCTCTTCCTCGCGCGGGACGTAATCGTCGAACTTCTCGTAGGTGACGGACACGCCCGGCTCGTATTCCTCTTCGTTGAACACGAAGGGGCCCGAGCCGACATACTCGGTGATCGTCTCGTCGGCCGAGGTTTCGGCCACGCGCGCGGGCATGATGAAGGGCGGCACGGCCGACTGCTTCGAGATCACGTCCATCAGCGGCGGGAACGGCTCGGACAGGGTCCAGACGATGGTCTTGTCATCGGGCGCTTCCAGGCTTTCGGTCACGTCGAAGATCAGCTGCCCGCCAGAGTCGCGCTCGCCCCAGCGGTTCAGCGACGCGACGACGTCGGCACCGGTCACCGGCGCCCCGTCGTGGAACATCAACCCGTCGCGCAGGGTGAAGGTGTAGGTCAGCCCGTCCCCGGAGATCTCCCAGTCGGCCATCTGCGGCTGCGGCTCGAAATTCTCGTCCACGGCCGTCAGCACGTCGTAGATCATGTAGCCGTGGTTGCGGGTGATATGCGCGGTCGTGATGACCGGGTCGAGGACGCGCAGGCCGGAATGCATGACCGCGGTGATCGTGGTCGCGTCGTCCTGCGCGGTCGCGGCGGCGGGCGCCAGCAGCGCGCCGCTCGCCAGCAGCGCCGCGGCAACCGTGCGGGCCCCGGGCAGGGTTTCTCTGAGGGTCTTCATGGGTGTCTCCCCTGTTGGATGACGTCTTCTTGGCGGTATTGGACGCCGGCGGCATCGCCGGTGTCGGGGCGTGCGGAAGACGCACGCGACTCCCCGAAGGCGGGGCCGTTCGGGGAAAGGCGCAGACCCGGCCGCAGCCGGGTGAAAGGCAGATCGCCGGGGTCGAGTGGCATCGGACCGGGCGACACCGCGACCAGGATGTCGGCCGAGATCGGTGCGAAATCCGCGCGGAAATGCGTCGAGCTCTTCACCACCAGGATCGCCTGGTCCTCGGGCACGATGCCGACGAAGCGGAACATCTCGCGGTCGGCCATCTGGGCGATACGGCTGGTGACGACGACACGAACGCCGCCGATGCGCAGGCACGCCGAGGGGCCCAGATCCAGCGCCGTCCCGCCGTAGTACGGGCCGGTCGCGCGCAGCTTGCCGTCGGACAGGCATTCGACCTTGGCCTCGGTTTCGAGAGGTGCGTCGCCTGCCACCGACGGGTGGCCGCCGATCCGGAAATGCGCGCTTGCGCCTGTGCCGGCCTCGTGCGCCGCCCGGGCGGTCTCCGGGTCGACGATGAGGCCGATCGCCGCCCGCTCCGCGCCCGCCGCGACCAACGCCCGCAACAGGCCGGTCGTGGCCGAGACGCCGCCCGCTCCGGGATTGTCCTGCGTGTCGGCGATCACGACCGGGCGCTTTACCTGCGCCGCGCGTGCCGCCGCCTCGGCGATCGCATCGTCGGCTTCGTAGGACTGCCCGGCGAACTGCTCCTCGGCGGCGGCATAGGCGGATGCGATCGCGTGGGCCGCGCCGTCCGCCGCCGCCTGCGTGTCCGCGTAGACGACCGTCACGGGTCCGCAATCAGGAATGTCCGCGGCCGGGAACCCCATGAAGAGCGAGGCCGCCCGAACGCCCGCCCCGTCCGCCTCGACCGCCGCGAGGTCGGCATACAGCGCATCCGCCGGGGCCGTGTCGGTGGTCTGGAACGGGATCGGCACCAAGTAGTCTATCCGGCGGAAGGCACAGGCGGGGCGCCTCCCATCGGTCATGATCTCGTGCAGCAGCGTCGCCGCGCGCGCGCCGGTCTCGGCCATGTCCACGTGCGGATAGGTCCGGAAGCCGACGAGTCCGTCGACGGTGCGGGCGAACGTCTCGGAAATGTTGCCGTGCAGGTCCAGCGCGGCGACGATCGGCACGTTCGGCCCGACCACGTCGCGGACGCGCCGCGCGATCTCGGCCTCGCCGTCATCGACATGGTCGGCCACCATCGCGCCGTGCAGGTCGAGGAAGACGCCGTCCAGCGGACCGGCAGCGCGCAGGCCCGCGGTGATCTCTTCCGCGATCGTCTCGAAGGCGTCCTCTTTCACCTTCGCCGAGGGAATGGCCCCGGCCCAGAGGATCGGCACCGTCTGCCAGCCGCGCTGCCGCGCGACGCCAAGCGCGCCCGCGATCCCGAGGTTCACGCCCTCGGCTCGCAATTCGATCTCTGCCCCGCGGCTCAGCGGGATGTACCCGCCGCCGACCTCGAACGCCTCCATCCCGGCCGGGACCGGGGCGAAGGTGTTGGTCTCGTGCAAGAAGCCGGCAAGTGCGACCCGCATGGCATTCCCTGTTCCGGGCGGCCCAGCGTCCCTGATCGGAAGGACGTATCGCTGGGCGATACTTAGGTATTGCCTGACAAGCGTAATTCGCCCAAATTGTTTTGGTCAACAGCCGAGGCCGCCGTGACCAACATTATGCGAGCCAGCCCGCCGGGCCTGAGCGAAAACGAGGCACAGGAAACGGGCGCGCTGTTCGTGCGCGCCGCCGGCCGCGCGATGCAGGTCCTTGCCGCCTTCCACCAGGCCAGCGGACCGCTCAGCCTGTCCGAAATCGCGGCCCGCGCCGACATCGACAAGTCGGCGGCGCAGCGGCTGGTCCACACGCTGCTGACGCTGGGCTACCTGCGCCGCGGGCCCGACGGGCGCGGATATCTGCCGGGCATCCGGATCCTAGACACCACGCTGGACCTGCTGCGCCTCGACCCGATGGTGCAGAAGGCGACGCCGGTGCTGCTCGAGCTGCGCAAGACCGTGCGCGAACGGGTCGACCTGAGCCTTTACGACGAGACGCGGCTTGTCTACGCGCTGCGGATGCAGAGCAAGCGCGAGACGTTCTACGCCACGCTGGTCGGGCACAGCGTCCCGACCTTCTGCACCGCCGGCGGCCGCGCCGCGCTATCGGTCCTGCCCGACGACGCCGCGCGGGCGATCGTGACGCGCACGCCGCTGCACGCCTATACCTCGCGGACCGCAATCAGCGTCGACCGGATCATGGAGGAGATCGCGCAGGCACGCGTGGACGGCTACGCCGTGGTCGTCGATGAGTTCGTACAGGGCGAGGTCGCCATCGGCGTGGCCATCGCGCGCGACGGCGTGCCGCTGGGCGCGCTGCACGTCGCGGGCTCGCTTGCCGAATGGACACCCGAGGACTTCGTCGAGAAGGTGGCCCCGCTGGCGACGGAAGCCGCACGCGCGATCCTGGGCAGCCTTTAGTCGGCCAAGGCGCCGGCGATCACGCGTCGCTGGACTGCTCGATGATCTCGACCAGAACGTCGGGCGCAAGCATGACGGGGTTCGCCTTCATCGACGAAGCGCGCGCCGCTGCATCGGCCCAGTCGCGGCGATCGGCGTCGGTGGCGGCGGGCAGGCGCGGCAAGTCGCTGCCGTCGATCCAGCGGGCGAACGCGTCGAGCGGATCGGCGCCCGCCTCGCCGAACGCGGCGTCGATCCACGCGGAGACCTCGTCGAAGCGCGTGATCGCTCCGCCATTGGCGGCGATCGCTTGTCGGTTGGCGCGCAGCACGGGGATCAGCAAGCGGCCGCAGATCGCGCCATGTGCCATTCCCGTGCGGCCGCCGATCACGCCCGCAAGTCCATGCACGGCCCCCAGCCCCGCATTGGCAAGCGCGATGCCGCCCAGCAGCGAGGTCAGCGCCATCGCGTCGCGTGCCTCGGGGTCTTCGTCCTCGATGACGCGGCGCAGCGCCGTCAGCCCGCGCGGAATCGCGTCGCGGCACAGCGCGTCGGTGACGGGGTTGGCGCGCGCGCTGAGGTAAGGCTCGATCACCTGCACGACCGCGTCGAGCCCCGACGCCAGCGTGACGCCAGCCGGGCAGCCGTCGGTCAGCCCGGGATCGACGAAGGCGTGCACCGGGACCAGCCGCGGGTCGCGCAGGGACACCTTCACGCCCGCATCAGGCACGCCGATGACAGCGTTGCGCGTCGCTTCGGCGCCGGTTCCGGCGGTGGTGGGCAAGGCGACAAGCGGCAGCGGGTCGCGCTCCAACGGCATTCCGCGACCGACCCCTTCGAGATGGTCCAGCACCTCGCCCGCCTGCGGCGCCAAACCGGCGATCGCCTTGCCGAGGTCGATGACCGACCCGCCGCCGATGGCCACGACACAGTCGGTGCCAGCGTCGCGCGCCGCGGCGCGGCCCGCCTCGACCTGGGGCAGCGTGGGCTCCCCTTCGCCATGCAGGACAGTGACGGTGCAGCCCTCGGCCTCGATCATTGCGACGAGACTGTCTGCGTAGGCCGCCGACCGCCCCCGGACGACCAGCACGCGGCGGCCCAGCGCGGCAATGGTGGCGGCCGCGTCGTCGGCGCAGCCGCGGCCGAACCGGACGTTTCGGGGCAATGCGAGGGCGAAAGGAGCGATCATGGCGAACCTATGAAAGGGTAACGTAAAAAAAGACGCGCCCCGCGCGATACCGCACGGGGCGCGCCCGGACCGGGGCGGGCCCGAGGGCCCGCCGTCAGCCTCAGTTCTCCCAGGACTTGATCAGCTCGTCGTACGAGATGGTCTGGGGCTCTTCGTCCTCGTTCTCCAGCTTCGCCTTGGGCGAGCCTTCCTGCGAGAGCCAGTACTCGGGGTCACGCTCTTCGTTGAGCTTCGGCCCGATGTCGCCCTGGATGCCGGCACGCTCTATCCGCGCCATCACCTGCTCCTGGTCCGCACAAAGCGCGTCCAGCGCCTCCTGCGGGGTCTTGGCGCCAGACATCGCGTCGCCGATGTTCTGCCACCACAGCTGTGCCAGCTTGGGGTAGTCCGGCACGTTGGTGCCGGTGGGCGACCATGCGGTGCGCGCCGGCGAGCGGTAGAACTCCACGAGACCGCCGAGACGCGGCGCGCGCTCGGTGAAGCTTTCGTGGTTGATCGAGCTGTCGCGGATGAAGGTAAGGCCGACGTGGCTTTTCTTCGTGTCCACGGTCTTCGACGTGACAAACTGCGCATAGAGCCATGCGGCCTTGGCGCGATCCAGCGGCGTGGACTTCATCAGCGTCCACGAGCCCACGTCTTGGTAGCCGATCTTGGTGCCCTCGGTCCAGTAGACGCCGTGCGGCGAGGGGGCCATGCGCCACTTGGGCGTGCCGTCCTCGTTCATCACCGGCAGGCCGTCCTTGACGGTGTCGGCGGTGAAGGCGGTGTACCAGAACATCTGCTGGGCGACGTTGCCCTGCGCCGGAACCGGGCCCGCCTCGGAGAAGGTCATGCCGGCGGCGGCGGGGGGCGAGTACTTGTTCAGCCACTCGATCGCCTTGGTCACGGCGTAGACGGCCGCGGGCGAGTTCGTCGCGCCGCCACGGGCCACGCAGGACCCGACCGGCTGGCTGTTCTCGTTCACCCGGATGCCCCACTCGTCGACCGGAAGGCCGTTGGGTTCACCCTCGGAGCCCATGCCGGCCATCGACATCCACGCGTCGGTGTAACGCCAGCCGAGCGACGGGTCCTTCTTGCCGTAGTCCATGTTGCCGAAGACTTCGCCCTCGACGCCCATGTGCGACAGGTCGCGACCGGTGAAGAACTCGGCGATGTCCTCGTAGGCCGACCAGTTGACCGGAACGCCGAGGTCATAGCCGTATTCCTCGCGGAAGTCGGCCTGGTTCTTCTCGTCGTTGAACCAGTCGTAGCGGAACCAGTAGAGGTTCGCGAACTGCTGGTCGGGAAGCTGGTACAGCTTGCCGTCCGGCGCGGTCGTGAACTGGGTGCCGATGAAGTCGTCAAGGTCGAGCGTCGGCGACGTCACGTCTGCGCCCTCGCCGGCCATCCAGTCGGTCAGATTGCGCACCTGCTGGTAGCGCCAGTGCGTGCCGATCAGGTCGCTGTCGTTGATGTAGGCGTCGTAGATGTTCTCGCCCGACTGCATCTGCGTCTGCAGCTTCTCGACGACGTCGCCCTCGCCGATCAGGTCGTGGGTGACGTTGATGCCGGTGATGGCGGTGAAGGCCGGGGCAAGGACCTGGCTTTCATAGGTGTGCGTGGTGATCGTTTCCGACACGACGTTGATGTCCATGCCCTCGAAGGGCTGGGCCGCGTCGATGAACCACTGCATCTCGGCTTCCTGCTCTTCGCGGGTCAGGGCCGACAGATCGCCGATCTCCTCGTCGAGGAACTGGCGTGCCTCTTCCATCCCGGCGAAGGCCGGTCCGGATGCGAGGCCTAGCGCAAGCGCCAGGGCCGTGGTTGATTTCAAACTCAGGTTCATAGGTTCCTCCCTTTTTATCGAACCGTTCGTTTCGTAGTGCGCGCGGCTCCTACCGCGCGTCTCTCACACCCAGCGGAAGACCGCCGCGGCGTAGATCAGGCAGACGACCAGGGCGAACGGCTGGTTCACCCCGACCAGTCCCAACCAGGCCAGGTTGATGAAGGCCGAGCCCAGAAGCGTGATGAAAAGTCTGTCGCCGCGCGTGGTCTCGATCTGCAGCACGCCCTTGCGGGGCGTCTCGGGGCGCTTGACCCCGAGGATCGTGAATGTGACCAGCAGCAGGGCGATCACGACGAAGAAGATCGCGGTCGGCCAGGTCCATGCCATCCATTCCATGTCCGGGTCCCTCCCTTACACGCGGCCCAGGGCGAAGCCCTTGGCGATGTAGTTGCGCACGAAGTAGATCACGAGCGCGCCCGGCACGATCGTCAGGATGCCGGCAGCGGCCAGCACGCCCCAGTCGATGCCCGACGCGCCTTGGGTGCGGGTCATGATCGCGGCGATGGGCTTGGCGTCGACCGAGGTCAGCGTGCGGCTCAGCAGCAATTCGACCCACGAGAACATGAAGCAGAAGAACGCCGCCACGCCGATGCCGCTCGCGATCAGCGGCATGAAGATCTTCACGAAGAACTTCCCAAAGCTGTAGCCGTCGATATAGGCCGTCTCGTCGATCTCCTTCGGGACGCCGCGCATGAAGCCCTCGAGGATCCAGACCGCCAGCGGCACGTTGAACAGCGTGTGCGCCAAAGCGACGGCGATATGCGTGTCGAACAGCCCCACCGACGAATAAAGCTGGAAGAACGGCAATGCGAAGACTGCCGGCGGCGCCATCCGGTTGGTGAGCAGCCAGAAGAACAGGTGCTTGTCGCCCAGGAACGTGTAGCGGCTGAAGGCGTAGGCCGCCGGCAGCGCCACCGCGAGGCTGATCACCGTGTTCATCGTCACGTAGATGATCGAGTTGACGTAGCCGAGGTACCATGAGGGATCGGTCAGGATCGTCTCGTAGTTGGCGAAGGTCAGGTCATTCGGCCACAGCGTGAAGTCGTTCAGGATCTCGGTGTTGGTCTTCAGGCTCATGTTGAGCAGCCAGTAGATCGGCAGCATCAGGAACAGCAGGTAAAGCGTCATCACCACGACCGAGCCCCTGACCTTGACGCGCCGGCGGCTGCCGCCGGCGGTCAGGTCTTCGGGAATGCGCGATGTCGTCGTCGTTGCGTCGGCCATGGCTCACATCCCCCGTTTGTCGAGATTGGTCATCACGGTGTAGAACACCCAGCTGATCGCGAGGATCACCAGGAAGTACATGATCGAGAACGCCGCCGCGGGGCCAAGGTCGAACTGACCCAGCGCCATCTTCACGAGGTCGATGGACAGAAGCGTCGTGGCGTTGCCGGGACCGCCGCCGGTGACGACGAACGGCTCGGTGTAGATCATGAAGCTGTCCATGAAGCGCAGCAGGATCGCGATCATCAGCACGCCCATCATCTTGGGCAGCTCGATGTAGCGGAACACCTTCCAGCGCGACGCCTGATCGATCTTGGCGGCCTGGTAATAGGCATCGGGGATCGATTTCAGGCCGGCATAGGCCAGCAGCGCCACAAGCGACGTCCAGTGCCAGACATCCATCACGATGATCGTGACCCAGGCGTCGAAGACGTCCTGCGTGTAGTTGTAGTCGATGCCCAGCGCGGCCAGCGTATTGCCCAGCAGGCCGATATCGACGCGGCCGAAGATCTGCCAGATGGTGCCGACCACGTTCCACGGGATCAGCAGCGGCAGCGACATCGTCACCAGGCAGAAGCTGGCCCAGAAGCCGCTTTTCGGCATGTTGAGCGCGACGAAGACGCCCAGCGGCACCTCGATCGCCAGGATGATCCCCGAGAACATCAGCTGCCGGCCCAGCGCGTCCCACATGCGCTGGGATTCCAGCATCTCGCGGAACCACATCAGCTTGTCGTCGAGCGGAAAGAACTCGCCCCCGAACGTGTCCTGGATCGAGTAGTTCACCACCGTCATCAGCGGGATCACCGCCGAGAACGCGACGAGGATCAGCACGGGCAGCACCAGGAACCACGCCTTCTGGTTTACGGTCTTGGTCTGCATCAGGCGGCCTCCTCGTGTCGGCTGCGCGGCTCGACGCGCCAGTCCTCGGCGTAGACGTTCACGTGCGCCGGGTCGAAGTGCACGCGGGTCATGTCGGCGCCGATCTCGTCGCCCTCGTCGGCGATGATGTTGATGTCGGTGCCGAAGAAGTCGGCGCGCACGATCTTGTGGCGCCCCACGTCCTCGACGCGGCGGATCTTCACCGGCAGCCCCTCGCCCGCCGTCAGCGTCACGAATTCAGGCCGCACGCCGATCTCGACCTTGCCGCGCGGCGTGTCGTAGGCGGCGCCCAGCGGGATCTCGGTCCCCTCTACATAGGCGCGGTCGTCCTCGACCCTCGCGGCGAGCACGTTCATCCCTGGCGAGCCGATGAAGTAGCCGACGAAGGTGTGTGCCGGCCGCTCGAACAGCTCGTCCGGCGTGCCGATCTGCACCACACGGCCGTCATACATGACGACGACGCGGTCGGCGAAGGTCAGCGCCTCGGTCTGGTCGTGGGTCACGTAGATCATGGTGTGACCGAAATCGTGGTGCAGCTTCTTCAGCTGGGTGCGCAGCTCCCACTTCATGTGCGGGTCGATCACGGTCAGCGGCTCGTCGAACAGCAGCGCGTTGACGTCCTTGCGCACCATCCCGCGGCCCAGGCTGATCTTCTGCTTGGCATCCGCGCCGAGGCCGCGCGCCTTGCGCTTGAGCATGTCCTCCATGCCGATCATGCGCGCGATCTCTTGCACGCGTTCGGCGACGTACGACTCGTCCCGGCCGCGGTTGCGCAGCGGAAAGGCCAGATTGTCGTGTACGGTCATCGTGTCGTAGACGACCGGGAACTGGAACACCTGCGCGATGTTGCGCTCGGCCGTCGGCGCGTGCGTCACGTCCTTGTCGTCGAACAGGATCCGGCCCTGGCTGGGCTGCAGCAGCCCCGAGATGATGTTGAGCAGCGTGGACTTGCCGCAGCCCGAAGACCCCAGCAGCGCATAGGCCTGTCCGTCCGCCCAGTCGTGGTTGAGCTCCTTGAGCGCGTAATCGTCCTCGCCCTGCGGGTTGGGCAGGTAGCTGTGCGCGAGATTGTCGAGCGTGATCTTGGCCATGATACCCCCTTACGCCGCCAGCGCGTAGGCCGCGGGCGCCACCAGCGCCCCGTCGCGGTCGAAGATGTAGACGTGACGCGGGTCGAGATAGACGCGCAAGTCGTCCCCCGGCGTCAGGTGGCGGATGCCGTGGATCAGGCCGACCCAGCGTTCGCCGGCGTGATCGAGATGAACGAAAGTCTCGGACCCGGTCAGCTCGGTCACGACGAGTTTCGTCTCAAACGCCATCGCGTCGCCGGCGTGGCGGTCGATCTCGACATGGTTCGGCCGAAAGCCGGCGGTGTAGCGGCCGTCGGGCAGACCCGCCAGCTTGCCCGTCGCCGGCGCGCTCTGGCCGTCGCCGAACATCAGCTTGGCCCCGGTCTTGGACACTGGCAGGAAGTTCATCGGCGGATCGCTGAAAACCCGCGCCGTTGTCGCGTCGACCGGCTGGCGGTAGACCTTCGGCGTCAGGCCGAACTGCGTCACGCGCCCTTCCCACAGCGTCGCGGTGTTGCCGCCCAGCAGAAGCGCCTCTTCGGGTTCGGTCGTGGCGTAGACGAAGATGCTGCCGGATTCCTCGAAAATGCGCGGGATCTCGACGCGCATTTCCTCGCGCAGCTTGTAGTCGAGGTTGGCCAGCGGCTCGTCCAGCAGGACGAGGCCCGCGTTCTTGACCAGCGCACGGGCCAGCGCGCAGCGCTGCTGCTGCCCGCCCGACAGTTCCAGCGGCTTGCGGTCGAGCATCGGCGTCAGCTTCATCATCTCGGCTGTCTCGCGCACGCGGCGGTCGATCTCGGCCTTGTCGACGCCCATCAGCTTCATGGGCGAGGCGATGTTGTCGTAGACGCTCATCGACGGGTAGTTGATGAACTGCTGGTAGACCATCGCGACCTTGCGGTCCTGCACGCGCACGCCGGTGACGTCCTCGCCGTTCCACAGAATCCGCCCCGTCGCAGGCGCGTCGAGCCCGGCCATAAGCCGCATCAGCGACGTCTTTCCGGACAGGGTCGGCCCCAGCAGCACGTTCATCGTGCCCTTTTCCAGCGTCAGGTCGGTGGGGTGGATATGCGTCTGCCCCTCGACGACCTTGGACACGTTCTTCAGTTCCAGCGTCATCCCTGTCTCCTCATTCGGCCGCGCGGGCGGTGCGGTCACCGGCCTCGGCCATCATCCATTCGTCGAGCGCATCGATCTGCTGCTTCGTCATGCGCAGGCCGAGCTTGTTGCGGCGCCAGACGACGT